>JBFYUV010000170.1:0-8526 GCA_041299865.1 Chloroflexota bacterium | reverse complement strand
TGGCCCGCCGCGACCTGACCATCAACGCCATCGCCTGGGGTCGCCGCGGTCCAGCCATGGCCGCCCGACTCGTGGACCCCGCCGATGGACAGGGAGATCTGAAGGCCCATCTCGTGCGCGCCGTGGGCGACCCCAGCCGGCGCTTCGACGAGGACGCACTGCGCCTGCTGCGCGTCGTGCGCATCGCCGCGAAGCTCGACTTCGCCATCGAGCCCGTGACCTGGGCTGCCATGGTCGCCCACGCCGCCGATGTCGGGTGGGTCTCAGAGGAGCGCATCGGCAGCGAGGTGCGGGGCATGCTGGCGCTGGATCGGCCCTCGCGAGCATTCCGGCTGCTGCGCGAGAGCGGCATCCTGGCTACGGCGCTGCCGGAGCTGCAGGCGCTCGTCGACGCGGCTGGCCCGGCGGGCCTCGGCGGCTTCGAGCGCTCGCTCGACGTGCTCGACGCGGCCGTGGCCGCTGCCCCCGGGAACGACCGCCTGGCATGGGCCGCGCTTCTCGGCGAGAGCGGCAGCGGAGACGCCCGGGCGGCGCTGGAGCGGCTGCGCGTCTCGGGACGCGACCGGGACGCCGTCTGCCTGCTCGTCGACCAGGCGCCCGTGGAGTACGACCGGGCCTGGAGCGACGCGGACGTGCGCCGCTACATGGGCCAGGTGCCAGCCGACCTGCTCGACGACCTGCTGGCCCTGCGCCGGGCCCGCGTGGGCGCGTCTGGCGGGATGGCGGTCGAGCTGGAGGCAGAGCTGGCGGAGCGGGTGCAGGCGCAGCGCAGCGCCGGCTCGGCCCTCGCGCTGGCCGGGCTGGCCATCGACGGCCGCGACCTGCAGGCCACGCTGGGGATCGCGGAGGGGCCGGCCATCGGCGCCATCCTCGAACGCCTGCTGAGCGATGTCATCGAGGATCCATCGCTCAACCGCCGGGTCACGCTGCTGACCCGTGCTGGCCTCATCCTCGACGACCTCGTCCAGGGCAGCCCCGACGGGCCCGACGAGACGGCGATGGAGTAGTCTCGACACGTGATCGAGCAGTTGCTGCAGGCTGACCGGCTCCTCACCGTCGACCAGGTCGAGCAGGCGAGGGGCATGTACGCGCGCGTCGTGGCGCTCGATCCGGGCAATGCCATCGCGGTGGTCGGCCTGGCACGCTGCGCGCTCGCGGACGGCGACGAGCGCGCCGCCCACGAGCTGGCGTCTGGAGCGCTGCGCATCGACCCGGAGAACGACATGGCACGGCGCATGGAGGCGCGGCTCGCGGAGATCCTGGCCGCCCGCGGGCAGCCCGTGGAGCGCCCGGACGTGCGCGCCTCGCAGGGTCCTGCGCTGCGGCCGATCGTGACCGACGGCCCGGCCGGGTCGCTCTCCACGGCCGATGTGATGCCGCAGGCGCACCGCTCGTTCCTCGATCGGTTGCGAGGGCGAACATGAGGATCCTCGTCACCGGCGGCGCCGGCTACGTCGGCAGCGTCACCACGGAGCAGCTGGTCCTCACCGGCCACGAGGTCGTGGTCCTCGATTCGCTGGCCACCGGCCACCGCGAGGCCGTCGCCCCGGGCGCCACCCTGAGCGTCCATTCAGTGCGCGACAAGGATGCCCTGGTGACCCTGCTCAAGCATCATCACATCGAGGCCGTGCTCCACTGCGCTGCCCGGTCCCTGGTCGCACAGTCGATGCAGGACCCGGGCCTCTACTACGCGGAGAACGTCGTGGGTGGCGTGACGCTCCTTGATGCCCTGCGTGACGCCGGTGTGGACCGCATCGTCTTCAGCTCCACGGCGGCCGTCTATGGCGAGCCGGCGAAGGTGCCCATCCGTGAGAACGCGCCCACCCGGCCGGTCAGCCCCTACGGCGCCTCCAAGCTCGCCTTCGAGGGCGCCATGGCCTGGTACGCGGCCTACGGGCTGCGCTCCGTGTCGCTGCGCTACTTCAACGTGGCCGGCGCCAGCGAGCACCACGGCGAGCGCCACGACCCGGAGACGCACCTCATCCCCAACGTCCTGCGTGCGGCACGTGGCGGCCCGGAGCTGACCATCTACGGTGACGACTACCCGACCGCCGACGGCACGGCCATCCGCGACTACATCCACGTGCTGGACCTCGCCGATGCGCACACCGAGGCCCTCGAGCTGACGGCCCAGATGGCGCCCGGCCAGGAGATCTGCAACCTGGGCTCCGGCAGCGGCTTCTCCGTCAAGCAGGTCCTCGACGCCGCCGGCCAGATCGTGGGCAAGCCCATCCCGCACAGCTATGGCCCGCGCCGCGCCGGTGACCCGCCCGTGCTCGTGGCCTCCTACGAGCGGGCACGGGAGCTGCTGGGCTGGGTGCCGGAACGCGGCACGCTGGGCGAGATGATCGGCTCGGCCTGGCAGCTGGTGGATCGCGATCACAGCCGCTGAGCGGGCGATGGCTGAGCGCGCGACGCAGGCCCCGGCCGACCCCCTCGAGTGGGCGCCGATGCGGCCCTACCGGGGACGGCGCTCCTTCGAGATCCGCGACGCCGTCCTGGAGCCGCTCTGGAGCGGCGTGCGTGTCATCGCCCACGTCAGCAGCGTGACGGACGGGACGGGCGCGCCGCAGGTCGCCCTCCTCGAGGAGCTCGGCGCCGACGTCGCCGGCGAGCTGCCCAGCCTGGCCGAGGCCATCGGACGCAGCGTCATGGCCGTCGACGCGGTCATCGACGGCGTCATCAGTCGCCAGGTCGGGCTTGACGGCGTGGGCGCTGCGCCCATCCCGGAGATGCGCAGCCGCCCCGGCATGCTCATGCGCAACAGCGTCGATCTCGACGTGGTGCCTCGCGGCGCGACCGCTGCGCCGGGCGAGATGGTGGACGGCTTCATCGCCGTCGATCTGCTGCGCGTCGACGGGACCTCGCTGCTCGAGGTACCGCTCCTGGAGCGCAAGCGGCTCCTGGAGAGCGTGGTCGTGCCCGGGCCCCTGGTGCGGACCTCGCCGCACGTCCGTCCGCCCATCGACTCCTGGATCGCCACCTGGAAGGCGCTCGGGCTGCGCGGCGGCATCCTCAAGGCCGCCAACAGCCGCTATGTCCCCGGCGACGACACCGTCGAGTGGCGTCTCGTGGAGCGCCTCGGCCGTTAGGCCGGGGGTCATCAAGCCTGCCACCATGCCCGACGGACCGACGGCCGGAGCCACCGCCTCCCGACGCCTGCGCGTGCTCGTGGCGCCCGACTCCTTCAAGGGCACGTTCTCGTCGGTCGTCGTGGCCCGCGCGCTGGCCGACGGCTGGAGCGCGACGCGCCCGGGTGACGATGTCGTGCTGACACCGATGGCCGACGGCGGCGAGGGTCTGCTGGAAGCCGTGGCTGCCAGCGGTGGCTGGCTGCGCCTGCCGGTGGCGGCCAAGGACCCCCTGATGCGCACGCTGACGGCCGGCTTCCTGCGCGACGGGGACCGTGCCGTGGTGGAGATGGCGATCGCCTCCGGGCTCTCGTGCGTGTCAGCCGAGGAACGCGACGCCATGGCCGCCAGCACCTTCGGGACCGGGCAGATCCTGGCCGCGGCCGTCGGCCTGGGCTGCCGGCGCATCGTGCTGGGGATGGGCGGCAGCGCCACCACGGACGGGGGTGCCGGGCTCCTGGAGGCGCTCGGCGCACGCTTCCTGGACGCCGGCGGCGCTGACCTGGCACCCGGTGGCGGCGCCCTGGGCGACCTCGCCAGCGCGGACCTCTCGGGCATCTCCGAGGTCCTCTCCGAGGTGGACCTGACGGTGGCCTCGGATGTCACCAATCCGCTCCTCGGCGAGCGTGGCGCGGCGGCCACCTACGGGCCCCAGAAGGGCGCCGATGCGGAGCAGGTCGCCGAGCTGGATCGCAACCTGCGCCGCTTCGCCGACATCCTGGAAGGCGCCCTGGGCCGCGTGCTGCGCTACCAGCCCGGGACCGGTGCCGCCGGCGGCGCGGTCTTCGGACTGCTCGCCATCGCCGACCGGTTCCGCTCGCTGGAGGTCGTGCCGGGCGCGGACGTGGCCATGGAGCTGACCGGCTTCGTGGACCGGGTCGCCGAGGCCGACATCGTGCTCACCGGCGAGGGTCGCGTCGACGTCCAGACGGCCTATGGCAAGACCGCCCTTGGCGTGGCCGAGCGGGCCAGCGCAGCAGGCGTGCCGACCATCTGCTTCGGCGGGGGGGTCACGCCGGAGGGTGCTGCCTTCATGCACGGCCGCGGGGTCATCACCATGGCCATCACCGAACAGCCCATGAGCCTCGCGGAGGTGGTGGCGGCCGGGACGGCGCCGATCTCGCGGGCGGCCGAGCGAGCCGCCCGGCTCATCGACCTGGGAACGAGCCTGTGCCGATGAGCGGGATCGTCAGTACGACGGGCGGTCCGTCGTCGGCGAAGGGCCGCGGCAAGGCCGCACCCGGCCGGTCGGCGCCGAAGCGGCGTCGCAAGGTCGACCCCAGCAAGCCCTGGGCGCGTCGCCTGCGGCAGGGCCGACCCGGTCTCGTCGAGTACGTGCTCGAGCAGGTCAACGCTCGCTATGGCGAGCCTACCTGGCAGCGGGTCCACGACCCGACCTCCGAGCTGGTGCTCACTATCCTGTCGCAGAACTCCGCCGACACGACCGCCGCGAAGGCCTTCGCGGCCCTGCGCGCGGCCTACCCGGGCGACCCATCCAGCGGCGGCACGCCCACCCGGCGCGGCGGCCCCGGGCCGGCGGAGATCCCCCGGAGCAATCGGCCCGGCTGGGGCGGGACCGGCCTGCTGCAGGCTGCGGCGCCCGACTGGATGGCCGTGGAGATCGCGCCGCTCGACGAGCTGGTGGATGTCATCCGCCCGGGTGGCCTGGCCCCTCAGAAGGCGCCCCGCATCCAGGCCTCGCTGCGACGCCTGCGCGAGGCCAACGGCGACCACTCGCTGGAGTTCCTGTGCGAGATGGAGCCGCTGGCTGCGCGGGAGTGGCTGACCGGCATCGATGGCGTCGGCGTCAAGACCGCCTCGGTCGTGCTCATGATGTCCTTCGGGATGCCGCTCATGCCGGTTGACCGGCACGTCGAGCGGGTCTCCAAGCGCATCGGCCTGATGCCGCCCAAGGTGACCGCCGAGGAGGCCCACGACCGCTACCTGGCGCTCCTCGAGCCCGGGCAGTGCTACGCGATGCACGTCGGGCTCATCACGCACGGCCGTCAGACCTGTCACGCACGTCAGCCCGAGTGCGACGCCTGCCCCATCGCACCCCGCTGCCGCTTCGTGGATCGCCGCGCGCCATAGGCCGCCACGGCCCTGCGTCAACCGAAGACGGCGACCGCCACGCTGACCGCCAGCACGGCCAGCACGGCCCCGGCCAGCAGCACCGTGCGCCGGTCGGAGATCGAGGCGTACTCCCAAGCCGTCGCCAGCAGCGCGATGGCCGGGGTCAGGATGACCAGGTAGGTGCCCAGGCTCGCGAGCGCCCAGGGGTCGAGGGCCATGGTGCCCTCGATGAGCGCGCCGATGTCGGTCATGGCCGCCTCGCGCCGGTCGATCCCGACCAGCTCCGCGAGCCCGGCCAGCGCGAAACAGGCTGCGCTGAGGGCGACGCCCACGCTCAGGACGCCGCTCGTGAGGCGCCGCGGCGCCGCCACCCGGAGCAGGGTGCCATCAGGGGCTCGTCGCACGCGTGGCTCGCTCACAGCTCGAGGAACCGGCTGAACATGCCGGCGGCAAAGACCGCCGCGACGATCACGAAGGCCAGGCGCAGGGTGTCCTGCGAGACGCGCATCGAGAGGTTGGCACCGGCCTGTGCGCCGATGATGACCCCCAGGGCCACGGGTGCCGCCAGCAGCGGATCGAGCTGCCCGGAGGCCACGTAGACAGATGCGCTGGCGGCCGCGGTCGCGGCCAGCATGTAGGTGCTGGTCGTCGTGGCCACGCGGATGGGCACGTGCATGAGGACGTTCATGGTGGGCACGTTGATGACGCCGCCACCCACGCCCAGCAGGCCGCTGATGTTGCCGGCCAGGAAGGAGACGGCGGCCCCGGGCGCCAGGCGTCTGGCGCGGTAGATCACGACCTCACCGCTCGTGGGCTCGAGATACGAGGACGCGAAGCCGGAGGCCATGTCGTCATCGTCCACCGGTGGGGGCGTGGCGGGGCGGTGGATCTGGCGCAGCATCTGGATGGCCACGCCGGTCAGGAGCAGCCCGAAGAGGAGCGCCAGGACGCGTCCGTCCAGCATCCCGGCCGTCACGCCGCCGGTGAGGCCGCCGAGCGTGGCGCCCACCAGCAGCAGGAGGCCCAGGCGTCGGTCGGCGATGCCGCTCCTGACATAGCGGGGCGTCGCGGACAGCGACGTGGCGATGACGCCGATGAGGCTGGCTGCGATGGCCGACTTCACGTCGTAGCCCAGGGCGACGGTCAGGACGGGCACGATGATGAGCCCGCCCCCGATGCCGACCAGCGAGCCGAAGCCACCCGCGGCGATGGAGACGACGAACGCCACGAAGGCCGCACTCACACGTGGTCGCCCATGGTCATCTCGGATCGACGTCGGCGCTGCACGCCCCGCAGGATAGCCGCGCTACCATCTGCCCATGGCCATGTTCGCTGATCTCTCACCCCGGGCACCCGACGCCATCCTGGGGCTCATGGAGCGCTTCCGCGCAGACGAGCGTCCCGACAAGGTGTCACTCGCATCGGGCGTCTACGTCGACGAGAGCGGCATCACCCCAGTGCTTGAGACCGTGCGGGAGGCCGAGGCACGCATCCTGGAGAAGCAGACCACCAAGGTCTACAAGCCCATCGATGGCGACCCCGTGTACCTGCGCCCGGTCCGTGAGCTCGTCTTCGGCGCGGGCCACCCGGCGGTCACGGCCGGCCGGGTGGAGCTGCTGCACACGCCAGGGGGAACGGGCGCCCTGCGCGTGGCCGGCGACCTCGTGCATGCCATCGCGCCCGATGCGGCCGTGTGGCTCTCTAGCCCGACCTGGCCCAACCACCCGCAGGTCTTCGAGGCGGCCGGGCTGCCGGTGCGCAGCTACCCGTACCTCGGCGCTGACGGCGAGCTGGACATGGACGCCCTCGTCGGCGTCCTGCGCTCGGTCCCGGCAGGCGACGTGGTGGTGCTTCACGGCTGCTGCCACAACCCCACCGGCATCGACCCCACGTCCGAGCAGTGGGCGGTCATCGCCGACACCCTTGCGGAGCGCGGCGCCCTGCCGCTGCTCGACTTCGCCTACCAGGGCTTCGCTGACGGCATCGATGAGGATGCCCGGGGCCTCCGGGCGCTCCTCGAGCGGGCCGGCACGCTGCTGGTCGCCTCCAGCTTCTCCAAGAACTTCGCGCTCTACGACGAGCGTGTCGGTGCCCTCGGCATCGTGGGCGCGGACACCACGGAAACCCAGACGCTGCTCTCGCATGCCAAGGGCGTCGTCCGCGCCAACTACTCCAACCCGCCGGCGCACGGCGGCGAGATCGTGGCCACCATCCTCGGCGACGACGGACTGCGCGCGCGCTGGGTGGAGGAGGTGGCCACCATGCGCGGCCGCATCAACGGCAACCGGGCCGCCTTCGTGGCCGGCCTGCAGGCGGCCGGCGCGCCCGGCGATCACGAGGGCCTGATGCTGCAGCGCGGCATGTTCTCGCTGCTACCCCTGGGCGAGGCGCGCGTCGCCCGGTTGCGCGACGAGTACGCCGTCTACGTGGTGGGCAAGGGCCGCATCAACGTGGCTGGGCTGACGGCCGCGAACCTGGCCCCGGTCTGCGAGGCGCTCGCCACCGTCACGTCCTCGTAGCCGCCCGCTCGCGAGGGCCGGTCAAGGACCGCATCCGGGTCGCCCGCCCCACCCTCATGACCTGTGGCCCTGCCATGGGTACTGGTGACGGGATGCCCACAGCACGTCGGTGGTGTGCTGTCGTGAGCGGTTGGCGGTAGTACCCTGTTGCACCCGGCCATCCGATAGTCAGGGTGCCATGACAGCCATGCATCCCCTCCCCGGTACTTCTGTCCAGGCCTTCGCGGTCCCGGTCGCCCGATCGGCGCACGTGGCACACCACAACAGCCCGTTTGCCGCCATGTCGGCTGCGGTCGCTACTATCTCTAAGCGCATGCGACTCAACATCTTCGCCCAGAGCGACACCCCCGAGCCCAACCAGCCACCCACAGCCCCGCCGGCCACGACACCGCTGTCGGCCCCGCCGGCGAAGCCGAGCAAGACCTACCCCGCCGACCTGATCGTGTGGGGCATCGTCGTCCGCGCCGGCTTCGACGAGATGGACGACCCCTGGTATCACCGCGGCATCACCCAGCACGCCTACCTGGAAGGCAGCGACGAGGCCGCCCTGTGCGGCTTCCGCCCGCCGGTGTCCGGACCCCGCAGCCGCCGCCGCCCGCGCCTGGGCATGCCCAGCGCCGCCGACCACCCGATGTGTGGCATGTGCGCCCGCATGGTCGTGGCGCCGCGGCCGCGCGTGCCGGTGCCCGTCCAGCCGTTCCGGCCCGCGGTGGCCATGCCCGTGCGACCCGCCGCAGCCGTGCCGCTTCCCAGCCCGGTCAGCGTCGCGCCTCGCTCCGCCACGACGCCGCCGAGCCCCGTGG
>JBFYUV010000169.1:0-5237 GCA_041299865.1 Chloroflexota bacterium | reverse complement strand
CGGTGATGGCTCGCTTGTCCGTTCGCAGGGCCTCGCGCACGACCGCCGGGCCGCCCGTCACCAGCAGCACGCGCACGCCGGGGTGTGTCATGAGAGCCCGCGCGGTGTCGATGGTCGGCCTGGCCACGCCGGTCACCAGGTCCGCCGGGCCGCCGGCGGCCACGATGGCCCGGTTGATGAGCCGGACGGTCTCTGCCGAGCACGCCCGGGCGCCCGGATGGGCGTTGAAGACGACGGCGTTTCCGGCCGAGACGATGCTGATGGTGTTGTTGATGATGGTCGAGGTGGGGTTGGTGACCGGGGTGATGGCGCCCACGACGCCGAAGGGCGCCCACTCGATGACCATCATGCCGGCGTCCCCGCTGACGGCCTGGACCTCCAGGTCCTCCGGTCCGGGAGCCTTGGTCGTCACGAGGCGGTTCTTGAGGACCTTGTCCTCGTAGCGCCCGATGTGCGTCTCCTGGTGGGCCATCCGCGCCAGCTGATCGGCGTGATCGAGCATCGAGCGCCGGATGGCCTCGATGACGACCTTGCGGGCTGCCAGGCCATGGTCGCCGAAGGCGCGGAAGGCCCGACCCGCGGCCGCCACGGCAGCATCGACGCTGGCGTGGATGCCATCGCCCAGCTCAGCCGACTCAGCCGCGGCCAGCTCCGCCGCCGCCTGCAGGCCAGGCCCCGGCCGCTGGCCGTCCGACGCGGCCACGCGACCGCGCACGCGATCGATGATCTCCGCGATCTCGCGCTCGTCCATGCTGTGCTGTCCGCTCGTGGCCGCCTCGGCGGCTACTTGCGGTAGACCTCCCTGCCGCCGACTTCCCAGGTGTCCACGATGGCCATGATCACGGCGTCGCAGGGCTTGTCACGGGTCGCCTCCGTGTTGCGCGCGGAGCTGCCGCTCGCGTAGAGGACGACCTCGCCCACGCCCGCGCCGACGGCGTCAGCCGCCACGACGTAGGTGTTCGTCTCACCGTTCTCCGCGTCGAGCTGGCGCACGACGAGGAGCTTCCAGCCTTCGATGAGCGGCTCCTTGCGGCTCGCCACCACCGTTCCTGTCACTCGTCCGAGGAGCATCGCTGTACTCGCCTCCGTGGGGGAGGGGCGCGCCGCGCCGAACGCCCGGCGCGCCTGCCCGCTCCTACTTCTGGCCGGACTCGGTCTTGGCCTCGGCCAGCCGGCCGAGCGGCAGGACGAGGTCGACGTTGACGTGCGGCCGGGCGATGACGTGGCTGGAAACGACCTCGCCGACCTTCTCGGCATTGCGGACGCCCGCCTCCACGGCGGCCTTCACCGCGGCCACGTCGCCGCGGACCACGGCGGTCACGTAGCCGCCGCCGGTCTTCTCGTAGCTGACCAGCTCGACCTTGGCGGCCTTGACCATCGCGTCAGCGGCCTCCACGACTGCCGTGAACCCGCGGGCCTCGATCATCCCGAGTGCTTCTGCCATCGATCCGTACTCCTGTGCTTCGTTCTCTCGCCGTGATTGCGTCATGTGGTGGCCCGCTGGTCCGTCATGCCTTCGCTTCGCGACCCTCCAGCCCTTCGATGGCGGCCAGCGCCGCGCGCCACCCGACGTCGATGTCGCGCTCTTCGCCCCCCAGGTAGATGCGGCCCATCGAGCCGAAGGCGCGGACCTCGAGGATGTTGATGTGGGCTGCCTTCTCCGCCTCGTTGGCGGCCAGGGCAGCGTAGGCCGCCGGCTCCAGCTCCAGGACGTAGAGCGTCTGGCCGGGGATGAGCATCTGGCCGTGGCGCGTCCGGTTGATGAGCTGGGCCTGGTGATCGTCGATGCGGCGGATGATCTGCGAGGAGAGTACGCGCGGCTTGATGCGATCGGTCTCCGTCAGGCCGATCTCCTCGAGGATGGCGGCGCCCGCGGCGCGCACCTCGGCCTGCGACGGCGAGTGGACCTCGAGCATGCCGTAGTAGCGCTCGATGATCTGCATGCCCGGCTTCACGGAGGTGGACTTGAGGGCCACGTCGGTGAGCCGGTTGATCTCGATGCCCGGGGAGACCTCGATGGAGAGCGAGGCGTCACCCGCCAGGGGCAGGAACCCCTGCGCGACGGTGCCCAGGAAGGCCGCGTACTGGGCCTGGAGGCTGTCCAGGAAGACGTAGGCCCGGAGGTCAATACTGCCCATGTGCGCCTCTCTCTCCACTCACGATGCTGATGCCGGCTGAGGCCCCGATGCGGGTGGCCCCGGCAGCGATCATGTCTTGCACATCCGCGGCCGTGCGGATCCCGCCGGCTGCCTTGACGCCCATCCTGGGACCGACTGTCTCACGCATCAGCGCGACGTCGAAGACGGTGGCGCCGCCCTTCGCGTAGCCGGTCGAGGTCTTGACCATGTCCGCCCTGGCCTGCTGCGCGAGGCGGCAGGCGATGACCTTCTCCTCGTCGGAGAGGAGGGCGGCCTCGATGATCACCTTGTTGGCGACGCCTGACTCGTGGCAGGCGTCAGAGACGCGGGCGATGTCCTCGCGGACAAGATCGTGGGCACCGCTCTTGAGGGCACCGATGTTGATGACCATGTCGATCTCGCGGGCGCCGTCCCGGATGGCCCGCCGGGTCTCGAAGGCCTTCACGTCCGACGGCGTGGCCCCGAACGGGAAGCCCACCACGGAGGCCACGGCCACGTCCGTGCCGCGCAGGCGCTCCGCGCAGCGGCGCACCCAGACCGGGTTGACGCAGACGGAGGCGAAGCGAAACTCGGCGGCCTCATCGCAGAGCTTGTCGATGTCCGCCGACGCGGCATCCGGTCGCAGCAGCGTGTGATCGATGTAGCGGGCGAGGTCCAGTGGGACATCGGCGGCAGGCCCGCGGTACTCCACGCGCGAGGCGCCCCCGGCCACGATCTCGCGCACCTTGGTGGCGCACTGGGCCGCGCAGCCGCGAAGGCACGTCGCGCAGGAGTCCGCCGCCGTTCCCGGGGCCGCTCCCATGCCGAGAGCCGCGAGCACCTCACGGGTGATGGCCTCGACGAGGTCCGTGTTCTGGTCGATGGTATCGGTCATGCGGCTCCTCCCCGGGGCGCTCCCGCAGCGTGGGTGCGTTCGACTTGGCTGATCTTCTCCACGCGCTCGGCGTGGCGGCCGGGTCCCCAGGCCGTCCCCAGCCAGACCTTCACGACCTCCAGGGCCAGGCCCTCACCCAGGAAGCGCGCGCCCAGGGTCAGGACGTTGGCGTGGTTGTGCTCGCGGCTGTTGCGAGCCGACGAGAGGTCATGGCAGTTGGCGGCGCGGATGCCGGGCACCTTGTTGGCGACCATCGCCGAGCCGATGCCGGCCCCGTCGAGGACGATGCCCCAGCGGCAGGTGCCGTCGGCCACCAGGCGGGCCACGGCGAGGGCGATGTCCGGGTAGTCGACGGCGGCGGGACCGTTCGTGCCGCAGTCGTGGATGGCGTAGCCGGCCTCCGTGAGCTGCTTGGCGATGGTGTCCTTCAGCTGCCAGCCGCCGTGATCGGAGCCGAGGGCGACGGCCACGCGAGGGTCGGCCGAGGCTGCGGGAGCCCCGCTCGCCCCAGGGGAGGCGCCCGGCGTGCTTGTGCCCCCGGGAGTGGCGGCCGTCGCCGACTCGCTCGTCGGCTGCCCGGCCAGCGTGGCCTCCACGATTCGCCGGACCAGGGCCCGGATCTCGTCAGGGTCGGGCGTGCGCGGCTCAGCCACGGGTCAGCACCCAGTCGGCCGTCATCTCATCCGTGACGAGCGTGCGCAGGAGTCCGGCTCGCAGCGCGGCCAGCGCGATTGGGCCCCGTCCGGGACCCGCCGCCACGCCCACCGTGAGCGGCTTGGCTGCGAGGTCGTCCAGCGGCAGGCCGACGGTGCGCTTGTCGATGGCCGGCAGCGCGATGCGACCGTCGAGGGTCAGGAAGCGCCCCAGCACGTCGCCCACCGCGCCGGCGCGGGTCAGCTCCGCCAGGTCCGCGTCGTCCAGGTAGCCGGAAGCGACGTGGACGCTCTCTGGACCCAGCACGCCCATGCCGAAGACGGCGCTGGGCGCGCGCCGAGCCGCAGCCAGCGTCTCACCGACGGCGGGGTCTGCCTCCAGGGCCCGGCGCAGCCTCGCCGTGCCCACGATGGCCGGTGCGGCCATGAGGCGGATGGCGGCCCCGCTCGTGGTGCCGAAGCGCTCCACGACCTCTTGGTAGCGGGTGGGCCGTGCCGAGCGTGAGATGGCGCCGTTGAGCTGCACGATCTCCGTGGCCGATGTCCAGCCAGGACGCAGCTGAGCCGCCAGTTCCAACATCGTGCGGCCCCACGAGACCCCGATGGCGCCGCCGGGTTGGAGAGCCGCGAGGTGGCTGACGGCCGCGGCTCCCACGCGCTCCCTGGCCAGTTGCTCGTCTTCCATGGGTGAGCCCGTGGCCGGCACGTCCACGACGAGGGCACTGCGCAGCCCGAAGCGGCTGGCGAGCGCGTCCTCCAGGGCCACCAGGCGGGCGGCCGGATGGACGATCTCGATGCGGACGGCATCCTCCCGGAGGGCGCGCTCCAGCAGCCGGCCGACCTTGAAGCGGCTGATGCCGAGGCGCTTGCCGACCTGGTCCTGGGTCAGGTCGAGGCGGTAGTAGAGCTGCGCGGCACGAAGCATGAGGCGTGTGTCACTCGAGGCCGCGTCACCTGCGGCGCGTGGCGGCGTCGCGATCATCGTGCGCAATCGTGCAGTTGGATGCTCATCTGCGCGCAGGGTAGGGCGGGGAGGGTCCCGGTGTCAAGGAGCCGTTGGTCATGGCGTGGGCGGTGTGGGATGCTGCCGTCACTGACGTGACCGACCTCGAGCCCGACGCACCCAGCAGTCCGCCGAACGCCCACCCACCCGCAAGGCTCGGCGAGCTGGCGCGCGTCTTCACGTGGCTGGGGCTGACCGCCTTCGGTGGGCCCGCGGCCCATCTCGCGATCATGCAGCGCGAGTTCGTCGACCGCCGCCGCTGGCTCTCGCGGGAGCGTTTCGTCGACCTGCTGGGGCTGTCCAGCCTGCTGCCCGGCCCGACGTCGACGGAGATGGCGCTGGGTATCGGCTTCGAGCGGGGACGCTGGGCCGGCCTGCTCCTCGCCGGCCTCGGCTTCATCCTGCCGGCGTCGCTCATCGTCCTGGCCCTGGCTGTCCTGTACTCGGAGGTCGGGGACGTCTCCGGGGTGCACGCGCTCCTGTACGGCATGGCGCCGGTCGTCATCGCCGTCATCGCCCACGCCATGATCAGGCTCGTCCCAACGGCCTTCACGGACCGCTCCACGTGG
>JBFYUV010000168.1:0-3714 GCA_041299865.1 Chloroflexota bacterium | reverse complement strand
CACCATTTTTTGGGATCACATGGCCGGTGGAGGCAACCGGGCCGGTGGACAGGAGAGGCTGTCAAACGGGTGCGCCGGCTGGTATCCTGGCCTGGCCATGGACGGCGCACAGCAACAGCCGCCGGACGATCCGGGCCGGCCCGTGATGTACGTGCACTGCCCCGCGCCGGTGCCACGCAAGGACAACACCCTGGCCATCGTGTCGCTGGGGTTGGGTGCGGCGGCGTGGTTCACCCAGACGCACTTCATCGCGGCCGTGCCCGCCGTGGTCATCGGCATCGTGGCGCTCGTGCGCATGGCCAAAGAGCCCGAGAAGCACGACCTGGCATCGGGCAGGATCATGGCCGTCATGGGGATCTTCCTGGGCGTGCTCAACGTGGTCGTGATAGGGCTCGCGGTGTTGCTCGGGGTGGGACTGGCCATCCTGCAGATCGCCCTCGAGCGCTGATCTTCTGCGGGTCAGGGGAGGTGGATGCGCGATCCTGCCACGTGGCACGAGTTGCAGGACCCGCCGGCCGCGGCCGCGGCCATGCCGGCCGTGTCCGGGCACCTCGACGCGTACACGCTCACCGGGAAGGCCATGGCCTGGGTCGTGTAGAAGACGCCGTTCGTGTGGGTCGAAAGCCTGTAGGTGTGGTGGTCCGAGTCCTCGACCACGACGGTGGCGCCGGCCACGGGCGAGGTGCCGGCCGCGTCCGAGTAGAGGGTCCCGGAGACCGTCCAGCGCAGGTCGGCTGCCATGGAGTCGTGGCAGCTCCCGCAGTCCATGCCTGGCAAATGGCCGGCGCTGCCCGTGGCCGTGGCGGGAGGCTCGCAGGTCGTGGCCGCCTCCTCGTCGTCCGCGTCGGCGGCGCCGTCCGTGCCCGGGTCCGCGAGATCCTCGGCCTGGTCCACCGACGTGTCCTCCTCCCCGCCTCCGCCTCCGGAGCAGCCGATCGTCGCAGCGGCGAGCGCGACGGCCGTGGTCAACGCGAGGGCTCTCATGGGCGCTCTCCTTCTACCCCCGTGCGGTGGCCGTCTCGCGTCCACCGTTTCGAGGACTCTTGCAGGGGGCCAGGATACGCGCTAACTGGAGTCGAGGTCGAGATGAAAGGACGTGCCTCATGAACGGCCGCGAGAGGATGCTGGCCGCGTGCCGGTGCGAGGAGGTGGACAGGCCGCCCGTGTGGCTCATGAGGCAGGCCGGCCGCTACCTTCCGGAGTACGCGGCGCTCAAGGGCGCCAAGGACTTCTGGACCCTGGTGCGCACGCCCGATCTCGCCTCGGAGATCACGCTCCAGCCCGTCCGCCGCTTCGGCATGGACGCGGCCATCGTGTTCTCGGACATCCTGGTGATCCCGGACGCCATGGGCCTGGGCGTGACCTACGAGACGACAGGGCCCGCGCTCGGCCGGCTCGTGCGGACCATCGACGACGTGGAGTCGCTTCTGCCCGTGGACGCGGCGAAAAGCTTCGCCTACCTGGCCGACACGCTTCGCCTCGTGGCCGCGGGCCTCGAGGGGCAGGCCCTGGTGGGCTTTGCCGGGGCGCCCTTCACCCTGGCCTCGTACATGGTCGAGGGCAAGGTGAGCCCGGAGCTCGTGACGGTCAAGACCATGGCCTACGAGCGGCCCGGCGTGCTCGAGGCGCTGCTCGGCCGGCTGGCCGCGGCCGTGGCGGACCTTATCTTGCTGGAGGTCGAGGCCGGGGCGCACGTGGTGCAGCTTTTCGACACCTGGGCGGGCCGGCTGTCTCCCGAGGACTACGAGAGATGGGCCTTGCCCGCGACGCGCACGGTGGTCAAGAGGCTCTCCGGAAGCGGCGTGCCCGTGATCCTCTACGTGAACGGCGCTGCCGGGATCCTCGAGATCATGGCCCGAAGCGGCGCGACCGTGCTGAGCGTGGACGCGAGGGTGAGGCTCGAGGACGCCCGGGCGAGGCTGGGCAGCAGCGTGGCCCTGCAGGGCAACGTGGATCCTGTGCGGCTCCTCGGGCCCGTCGAGGGCATCCGCGAGGCCGTCCGCACGGCCCTGGCCGGGACCAGGGGCAAAGGGCACGTGGTCAACCTCGGCCACGGGGTCCTGCCGGGCACTCCCCCCGAGGCCGTGGGAGCGTTCGTGGACGCGGTCAGGCGGTCGCGAGGAACGTGACCGGTGTTGTCACGTCCCTGGCCTGGCCGTGCAGGAGCGCGACCTGGCGACGACGGGTGGATGATCCGGTCATGGTGCCGAAAGGTCGCACATGAGCAGAAGCTTTCCGAAGACGCCCATCTACGTGGGCATGCTGGTCGGCTCCCTCCTGGGAGGCTGGTTGCCGGTCCTTTTCGGGGCGGACGCGATCTCATTCGCCAGCATCGTGGGCAGCGTCGTGGGAGGGCTGGGCGGGATCGTCCTGGCCATCACGATCATACGGCGTTACTTCTGAGCGGATCCTGGCTGTCCTTCGCCACAATCGCATCCGCAGGCCACGGTCTGCGGTTCGACGGTTCGCTGGTTGCCGAGAAGGGCGTGATGGTGAAGGCGACGTGAGCCTGGGGCAGAGAGTTCGAGGTCCAGGCCAGCGACCGGCCGCACCTCGCCTCGACGTGATCCCGGCGACGATCTCGTGCGCGGTCGGTCGAGCTACGCCGCTTCCCGCCAGACGTACCTATGATGCAACCCACCGATGCGCGGCAGGGCGATCACCGTCGCAGTCGGCGACGGCTTCGCCTCGACGGCACGTCCCGTCGGCGTGTTCTTGCCGAGCCCGAGACGCGTCCGGTCGGCGTGATAGTACGCGACGTGCTCACGGAGCAGGCGTCGAAGGTGCGCTTCGTCCAGGACGACCACATGGTCGAGCATCTCTTGCCGGGCACATCCGATCCAGCGTTCCGCGGTTCCGTTCTGTATAACGGTGCCCTGTACGACGTGCGGGTCGTCTTGGCACCGACGGCCTTGACGACGCCGACGACTTTTGCGGAGAAGATCGAGTCGCGGTCGAAGATGAGGTACTTCGGCGAGGTGTCGAACAAGAATGCCTCGCGGATCTGCTGCACGACCCAGGCCGCAGTCGGGTGCTCGGTGACGATAAACTGGACGATCTGCCGTCGGCTGTGCCGGATCACGAACAGGACGTAGAGCAGGCGAAAACCAACGGTGGCCACCAGAAGAAGTCCATCGCGGCGATCACCTCCCGATGGTTCCGCAAGAAGGTCAGCCAGGACTGCCGAGCATCGGGCCGCCGACGAAGTCCACGCAGGTAGCGCGACACCGTGCGCTCCGAAAGGTCGAAGCCGAGCATGGCCAACTCGCCGTGGATCCTCGTCGCGCCCCAGCCGTTCTCGGCGGCCATCTTCCGGATGAGGTTGCGGATCTCCGCGCTTACAGGTGGCCGACCTTCTCTACGACGACGGCGCGAGACCCAGCGCCAGTAGAGCTTGAACCCTGCCCGATGCCATCGGATGACAGTATCCGGCTTCACGAACACGAGCGTATCACGCCACCCCAGCCCAGAGACGGTGGAGCACGACCCAGAACGCGCGGTCCGCGGCGCGGATGCGGGGCGGCCTGCCTCACGCCTTGAAGGCGGCGAGTTGCTGCCGTAGCGCCAGGTCCCGGCGTGACCGGAAGGCCGAGACAACGGTCCCGAGGACGATTCAAAGGATGCGGAACATGATCGCGGAACTGTGCCCGGCTCCGGCCGGAAGGTCAACGATCACGACACGGACGGAGTTCTGGCGAGGCACAGGCTCGCGGG
>JBFYUV010000167.1:0-3447 GCA_041299865.1 Chloroflexota bacterium | reverse complement strand
GCAGAACAAGATCCGTTCGATCCTGCTGATGCTGGTCATCGTGGCCATCCTCGGCGCGCTCGGCTACTTCATGGGCTTCTACTTCGCCGGTGACCCTGCGAGTGCCCTCATCTTCGTGCCGTTCGCGATGGGCTTCGCCGCCCTCCTGAGCGCAGGCGCCTTCTTCGGTGGCGACAGCGTCGTGCTGGCCGCCTCGCAGGCTCGCCAGGTCACTGAGCAGGACCAACCGCAACTCATGAACGTCGTGCGCGAGCTGAGCCTCGCTGCGAACGTACCGATGCCCAAGGTCTACCTCATCGACGACACGGCCCCCAACGCCTTCGCCACGGGCCGCGACCCGGAGCACGCCAGCGTGGCCGTCACGATCGGCCTGCTCCAGAAGCTCGACCGTGAGGAGCTGCAGGGCGTCATCGGTCATGAGCTGGCGCACGTGGCCAACTACGACATCCGCTTCAGCCTCCTCGTGGGCGTGCTCGTGGGCTCCATCGCGCTGCTGGCGGACATGCTGGCGCGCATGACCATCTGGGGCAGCATGGGTCGCGGCTCACGGCGCGGGGGAGGGAGCAGCAACAACGGCGCCGCGGTCTTCATCTTCTTCCTGGGCCTGCTGGTGGCTATCCTGGCGCCCATCTTCGCGCGGCTCGTGCAGATGGCCGTCAATCGCCAGCGTGAGTACCTGGCCGACGCCACGAGCGTCGAACTGACGCGCAACCCCTACGGCCTGGAGCGTGCCCTGGCCAAGCTGGCCACCGATCAGGAGCCACTCGAGGTCGCCAACCGAGCGACCCAGCACCTCTACGTGGTCAACCCCATCAAGAAGCTCGATGCCAGCGCCCGGGGTCTCTTCAGCACCCACCCGGCCATCGTCGATCGCATCAATCGGCTGCGACGCATGACCGGCGAGCCGGAACTTGATGACGCCTCCATGAGGGCACTGGCCGGCCTCGACTGAGCTCCTGGCCGCGACGGCTCGGTGCCGTATGGGCCACCGGGCGTCGGGTCCTTCAGGCCGAGAGGCCGCGCAGACCGGCGGCCGCGAGCCCGGCGGCGCGACCAGCCACCCGCACGGGCACGCGGTACAGCCCCGAGAGGCGCAGGTACAGCGTCGTACCGGTCACACCGGCGACCACGCAGAGCAGCAGCGCACCCGTGACGTCCAGGAGCCCGAGCTGGATGGGCAGCACGATGACGAAGGGCATGATCAGACCGCGCAGGCCCATGATCGCGCCGAGGCCTGCGGCCGCCGCCGCCTGCTCGTCTCGCGCGGCGTGGTCGGCGATGAGGAGCGGCCAGGAGACGTCGATGGCGGCGTTGGCGGCCCCGATCAGAGCGCTGGCGACGAGCAGGACGGTGAAGTCCGGCGCGAGCGCGAAGGTGGCCATGGCCAGCGTGCCCAGGATCGTCCCCGAGGTCATGGTCACGAGGCCGTTCGTGCGGCTGGCCAGGCGTCCCCAGGCGCCGAAGGTCAGGACGGTGACGGCGGAACCCGTGAAGCCGGCGACGGCGATGTCGCCAAGGGAGAGGCCTAGGCGGTCCACCATGACCATGGCGATGAGCGCGGGTAGGGCCACCATGCCACTGCCGAAGACGAGCTGGGCCGTGGTGACGCGGCGCAGCATGGGCCGGCGCAGGACGGTGCGGATGGAGTCCACAGCACCGTAGCTGGCCACCTCCTCGTCAGTGTCCAGCGTGAGACGGCTGGGAGCCATGCCGGAGACGATGCCGACCACGGCGACCACGGCCACGATGGCCAGCCAGCCCGCCCCGGCGGCCGCGAAGGTGAAGGCCAGCAACGCGGTCATGGTCGCCAGGGAGCGCCCTGAGCCGACGATGCCCAGCAAGCGGCCGCGGCTGGCGGAGGGGTAGATGCCGCTCCAGATACGCTGCTGCATGGGCGCGCCGAGCGACCAGGCCAGCCAGAAGCCGAGCATGGCGAGGGCCATGAAGAGCGGCTCCGGCGCGACCAGGACGAGGAGGAGCCCCGCAGCCCCGAGCGCCCGATAGACGGAGAGGTGTTTGGGCGTGCGCGGCCCGATGCGGCCGGCCAGCAAGCCCAGCAGGCTGGTCAGGAAGGGGATGGCCGCGAACGCCGCGAGGCCTATCGATCCGAGGCCCTGCTGGCGCGCCATGGAGGGCAGCAGCGAGCCCACGACAGCGAGGCCAGCGCCCAACCCGACGGCTGCGGAGAGGTCCAGCAGCAGGTTGCGCTGCAGGGTGCTGGGCCGCGCGGACAGGGCATGGGCGATCCCACTGCTGTCCGGCAGTGGGATGGGACGCCAGTTCAAGGACACCTCCAAGCAGGTTCGACGACTCGGCCTGCGAGGTGAGCTGGATGGGCCGGCCACCTGCCTGACCCGACGCGGCTGCGCGGTGGTGCGGTCCTGGGAATCCTGGCCCCCGTCCTCCGCAGCGCGGAGGTTCGGCCGCTCCAAATGTACCAGTCCGGGCGGTCCGCCGGAAGGCCCGCGCCGTGAAGATTCCGTTACAGGGTGGCCGCCGTGGGGCCGTGGCCCCTTCGCTGGGTGCCCTGCCGGGTTCCCTCGTCAAGTGCCCTGCCGGGTGTCCCACGCGGAGAGACAAGCAACCGTCGAGCGCGGGCTCGACCCTCTCCGACCTCATACCGGCCGTCGATCGGCTGGTCCCACGGGACGATCGGCGTCTGAGGCGCCCCAGCATGCCTCGGTGGGCATGCTCCAGTGCTGCCGACGGTCGCTTGGCATTCCCCGTGGGACGATCGTCCAGCGACGTGGAAGAGCAGGCACACGATGCGGCCGCAGCCGATACGCGGAGCCCAGCTGCGAGCGGAGTGCTCCGCGTCCCCCGCATCGGGCTGGGCACTGCGAGCCCCTGGGGTCGTTCATCGGCGACCAGGCAACGGTTGTGCGGGATGACCCGGTTGTGGTCTAATATCTCGACCGCACCGGCGGGCCGAGATAGCTCAGTTGGTAGAGCACGCGACTGAAAATCGCGGTGTCGCCAGTTCGAATCTGGCTCTCGGCACCACAACATGGCGCCGGTCGGTTGCTCGTCAGGATCGGGCGGAAGTGGCTCAGTTGGTAGAGCATCACCTTGCCAAGGTGAGGGTCGCGGGTTCGAGTCCCGTCTTCCGCTCCACTCCCTCTCGTCCTACCTCGTAGACTGTCATGGGTCGCGTTGCCCCTTCGTTCAGTGGTAGGACGCCGGACTTTGGATCCGTGAACCGAGGTTCGAATCCTCGAGGGGCAGCCAGACACCGCGGACGGGGACTCCGGCCGCGATCGGGGCGACGTAGCCAAGTGGCCCAAGGCGGAGGTCTGCAAAACCTCTATTCATCGGTTCGAATCCGATCGTCGCCTCCATCAACCTGACGAGTTTCGCGGCCCGACGGCCTTCCCGGCCTCGTCTCTTGAACCCATTCTCGACATCATCCCAGTGGCCAACGCCATCGCGCGGAGATGGAGAGCACTG
>JBFYUV010000165.1:0-5752 GCA_041299865.1 Chloroflexota bacterium | reverse complement strand
CCAGCCCCAGCCGTGCCCGGCCGCATGCCGCCCGGGCCTCCTGCCCCTGCGCCCGGCTGGCCCGGAGCACCGCCCGGGCAGCCGGCGCCGTATGGTGGCCCGCACGTCAGCCAGCCCGTGGCCCCCGCCCCCGTGCCCGAGGTGCCCAACTCCGTGCGCCTCTCCGGCGTCACCAAGACCTACCCCAACGGCAAGGCCGCGCTCATCGACGTCGACCTCGTCATCCCCTCGGGTGACTTCGTCTTCCTGGTAGGCCCCTCCGGCGCCGGCAAGTCGACGCTCATCAAGCTCCTCGTCCGTGACGAGAAGGCCAGCGAGGGCAGCGTGGAGGTGGCCGGCTTTGACCTGGGGCGCATGCGCCGCAAGGAGGTGCCGCTGCTGCGGCGCCGCATCGGCATCGTCTTCCAGGACTTCCGCCTGCTGCCGCGCAAGACGGTCTACGAGAACGTGGCCTTCGCTCTGGAGGTCACCGGCACGCCGCGCAGCCTGGTGGAGCCCTCCGTGGTGCGCGCCCTGGCGCTGGTGGGCCTCACCGAGCAGTCGCGACAGCGCCCCGATGAGCTCTCGGGTGGCGAGATGCAGCGCACGGCCATCGCCAGGGCCATGGTCCATGACCCGCGGCTCATCATCGCCGACGAGCCCACCGGCAACCTGGACCCGCTCATCAGCTGGGAGATCATCCAGCTGCTGCTGCGCATCAACGAGATGGGCACCACGGTCATGATGGCGACCCACGACGCGGAGGTGGTGACCGCCCTGCGGCGCCGCGTGGTGGCGCTCGAGGACGGGCGCATCGTGCGTGACGAGGTGGGCGGCTACCACCGTGAGTACTGAGGCCACTGCCTGATGCGCTTCCTGCGCTTCTCGGTCCGCCAGGCGCTCCAGGGCCTCTGGCGCAACCGGGTCATGAACATCGCCGCCACGGTGACCATGGTCCTCATGCTCATCCTGCTCTCGACGCTGGTCATCCTCATCTCCGGGGTGGAGGCCGGTCTGGCCTTCATCGAATCGAAGGTCGAGGTGCGGGCCGAGCTTCACGATGGCCTGCGGACGGAGTCCGTCACCGACTTCCAGCAGCGGCTGGAGGCCTTGCCGGAGGTGGCCTCCATCACCTTCGTCAGCAAGGAGCAGGCCCTGGCCGACTTCCAGGCCGCGCGCGCAGAGCAGGGCCAGGAGGACCTCAGCGACCTCTACACCGACTTCAACCCCTTCCCGGCCTACTTCGCCGTCGAGCTGGCGGACCCCCGCGAGTCACGCCAGGTGACGGGCCTGCTGGAGAGCGAGACGGGCCTCGTGCGCACCGTGCTGGGCCAGCAGTCAGGCATCGACCGCCTTGTCAACCTGACCGCTCTGCTGCGCAACCTGGGCGCCATCGTGCTGGCCTTCGTGGGCCTCACGGTGCTCCTCATCGTCATCAACAGCATCCGCATGGCGCTCATGTCTCGCGCCGAGGAGATCGAGATCATGCGTCTCGTGGGGGCCTCGGACCGCTACGTGCGCTGGCCCTTCATCTTCGAGGGCGTCTTCATCGGCCTGGCCGGCGGCGTCTTCACGCTCCTGCTCCTGCTCATCGCCTCGCGGCCCATCAGCGATCTGGCCAGCGAGATCGCCGGCCAGGTGCCGCTCGGCTTCGACCGCTCGCTGACGATCCAGATCGTGACCATCGTCATGGGCGCCGGCCTCGGCCTCGGAGGCCTGGGGGCCTGGATCAGCGTGCGTACTTACCTGCGGCATTGAGCACCGGTCACGTCCACCCGCCATGCCTGACCCCCCAGACCCCGTGATGCCCCCGCAGTCGGCCATGCCCGAACACGGCGACCCCGTGGCAGCCCCGGAGATGGCCTCGCCAGCCGACGGACCGGCGCAGCACGGTCACTCGTCGAGCGGCGCTCAGACCGTCGTCATCGCGAGCGTGCTCCTGGCGCTCAGCGGTGCCGTGCTCTTCGCGGCCGGCCTGAGCCTGGGCGGCGCGGGTGTCGGACGCGACGCGGGCGAGAAGGCCGCCGTCGAGGCCTTCGTGGAGACGTACCGCCAGATCAGAGACGAGTTCGTTGGCGAAGCGCAGCCCGGCCAGTTGCTGGAAGGCGCCATGCGGGGCATGTTCGAGACGCTCGACGACCCCTACTCGGCCTACCTCGGCCCCGACGACTTCGCCACGACACTGGCCGACATCAGCGGCGAGTTCGAGGGCATCGGGGCCCGCATGAGCGTCGAGGATGGCGCTGGAAGCAGCTGCCCGGTCATCGACGAGGCGTGCGCCCTGCGCGTCATCGAGGTCCTGCCGGAGGCCCCGGCACTGGCAGCCGGACTGCTCGCCGGGGACATCGTCAGCGCGGTCGACGGGCGACCCATGGCGGGCCAGACCCTCGAAGACGCCGTGGGCCTCATCCGAGGGCCGCGTGACAGCGACGTCAGGCTGACCATCGACCGCGATGGCGAGGTCCTCGATCTGTCCGTCAGGCGCGGCGTCATCGTCAGCCAGGACGTGCGCTCGGCCGTGCTCGAGGACGGCCGCATCGGCTACCTGCGCGTGGACAGCTTCAGCAGCGGGTCGGCCGACAGCTTCGAGTCGGCCCTGCGCGAGCTGCTGGAGGCCGGCCTCACGGAGCTCGTCGTTGACGTTCGCGGCGACCCGGGTGGCTTCGTCGACGCGGCCGTGGACATCGCCAGCCAGTTCATCGCTGACGGTCCCGTGTTCTGGGAGGAGGATGCGGCGGGCACACAGCGCGCCGTCGAGGTCAGCGGTGGCGGCCTGGCGGTCGATCCGGCCATCGAGCTCGTCGTGCTCGTCGACGACGGGACCGCCTCGGCCAGCGAGATCCTCGCCGGAGCGCTCCAGGACGCCGGACGGGCCGAGCTGGTCGGCGAGCCGACCTTCGGCAAGGGCACCGTCCAGGAGTGGACGCAACTACCCGGCGAGGCCGGCGGGTTCCGCCTGTCCGTGGCCAAGTGGCTGACGCGGGACAAGGCCTGGGTGCACGAGGTCGGCCTTGCGCCTGACGTCGAGGTGGCCGCTGGAGACGAGCGTTTCTGGCCCGGACTGGGCGACGCCGAGGTGGACCAGGCCGTGGTGGGCGCGGATGCCCAACTCCAGCGCGCCATCTCGCTCCTGGTCGACGAACCGGCGGCTTCTCCCGAGCCGGCGGCTTCTCCAAGATCGGCGGCTTCTCCAAGATCGGCGCAGCCCTCGGGATCGGCCGTTCCGGACGAGCCGCGACCCCACACCTCGCCCGCCATCACCCCTCCCGCTTGAGGCACGCGGATGGCGCCCCTCGGGGCAGACATCCGCGCTTGCGGTGCCCGGGCTCTTCGGGTAGTGTTGCGGGCAACGAAAGGAGGTGGTGTGCAATGCAAGATCACTCACGTAGCTGCACCGCCTCGGAGGTTCGGCTCTAGTCGAGCCCGCCGAGTGTGGTGCGAGCCACGACGACGCCGGCCCTCGTCGGGCCGGCGTTCGTGCGTTCGGCTCCTCGCAGGTCGGCGCCGGCCGCCGACCTGAAACCGCTGGCACCCTCGAGGGGACTCTCCCATGGGCAAGACCATCGCCCAGAACCGCAAGGCCCGCCACGACTACATCATCGAGGACACCCTCGAGGCAGGCATCGCCCTGACCGGGACCGAGATCAAGTCGATCCGAGAGGGCCACGTCAACCTGCAGGACGCGTACGCACGGATCGATCGCGGCGAGGCCTGGCTGGTGGGCGCCCACGTGGCGCCCTGGTCGGGCGGCAATCGCCTCAACCACGAGCCACGTCGCGACCGCAAGCTGCTCCTGCATCGCACCCAGATCGACCAGCTGGTCGGCCGCGTCAGGAGCAAGGGCCTGACGCTCGTGCCACTGACTATGTACTTCAACGACCGCGGACGGGCCAAGGTGGAGTTGGGGCTCGCGCGTGGCAAGAAGTCCTACGATCACCGCCGCGATATCGCCGAGCGGGACGCGCGGCGCGACATGGACCGTGACCTGGCCGACGTACGTCGCGGTCGCTAGCCGGTCCGGGGGCCCATCCGCCGCGCCGGATCGAACCCACCAGTCGACAGCCTGTGGGATCGCGCATGGCTCGTCATCATCCGCGACCTGGGTCATGCGGGGTCGAACGCCTGCCCGGCTGATATGATGCTGAGTTCGTGGGGATGCGTGGTCTCGACAGGGCCCGAACCCCGGAGAACGCGAGCCGAGGTGCCGTCAGGCCTCGTTAAACAGGCGGCAAAACGAAGTAACTGGCAACCGCCAGCCTGCTCTCGCCTACGCGGCCTAAGGCCGCTACGTGAGCGTGGAAGCAGCCTCGTCCTCGCGGGCTGTGGAAGCGTCATCTAGCGAGGATGCGCTCCAGGTCAGCGTCGCGTAGCCCGGAGCAAAGCCCGCAAGGGGACGTGACTGGATCCTGGGCCACGGTGCCGATGCCGGGGCGTGGGATCGAGGACAAAGCATCGGACACGCTCGTAGTGGGCTTCGGCAGAAGGTTCTGGACGGGGAGTTCGACTCTCCCCCATCTCCACCAACCTGATCGCAGCGCGACCCCGTCCTGGTGGACGGGGTCGTCTTCGTATCCGGCCGGGTGGCCGCAGAGTGCCGCGGTGCCGCTGCAGGCTGGCCACCACGATGCGGGCGGCGGCCCAGAGGGCGCGACCCGGTCGGCTCTCAGGTCGGCAGGACGACCACGCGGCGCATGGGCTCCTCGCCGATGGACTGTGTGGTGATGCCCTCCACGTCGCGCAGGGCCAGGTGGATCCATCGTCGCTCGAGGGCGGACATGGGCTCCAGCTGGAGCATCTGGCCGGACTCGCGGACGTGCTCGGCCGCGCGGTTGGCGACCTCGACGACCTGGCGCTCGCGGCGTCCACGGTAATCCTCGACGTCCACGAGCACGCGGGTCCAGGTGCCCATGCGGCGCGAGAGCATCAGGTTGACGAGGTGCTGCAATGCCGAGAGGCGCTCGCCCTTGCGGCCGATGAGCGCGCCGAGGGCTTCCTGCTCGCCATCGTCAGCGCCGTAGACGGTGATGCGCGCTGTGGGTCCCTGGCTGACCTCCACGCGGGTCCGGTAACCCATCAGCTCGACGAGCTGCTCGAGGATCTCGCGCCCGGCGGCCAGCGCCTCCGGCGACGCCTCCACGTCCGGCGAGGGCTCGCGGCGGGTCGTGGAGTTGCTCGCCGCCACGGCCGCGGCGACCTCTGCCGTGGCCGGACCGCTGACGCCGCTTGGCTCCCGGGACCCGCTGCCGCTGCGATCGTGGCGACGCGGTCCGCGATCGGGAGCGGCGTCGCGTCCACCGCTACGGCTGCCGCGTTCGTCACGACGTTCGTCCCGGCGCGGCCGCGGCTCACGCGGGCCCTCGTCGCGAGGGCGGGGCGGGGGCGGGGGTGTCGGGGCCACGCTGGCGGCTTCCTTCTTGGGTGCGGCGCCGCCCAGCGCCGACTTGGGGGCGGCGATGATGCGAGCGGGCTCCGCGCCCATGCCCAGCACGCCGCGGCTGCCCTGCGTGAGGATCTCGAAGTCGAGGTCCTCAAGGCCGCCGACACCGAAGGCCTCGCGCGCGCTGCGGATGGCCTCCTCGACGGTCTTGCCCGTGAACTCCTGGTATTCGCTCATCGACGTCTCCCTCGCCGGCTGCTGCGTCGCCTGGCCGGCCTGATGGTGCCCGCTGCGCTGTCCTTGGTCGAGCGCTGGGTGATCTGGGTCGTCCCGCCGCTGGCAGCGACGGGTGCCTTGGGCTCCGGCATCTTCACCGGGAAGCGGGGCGTGTGGCCC
>JBFYUV010000164.1:0-6905 GCA_041299865.1 Chloroflexota bacterium | reverse complement strand
CCAGCGCCAGGCTCGCGGCAAGCACGAAGCCGCGGCGCCACATCGTTCCGAATCTGGTCATTCCCTGTCCTCCTGTGTGACGTTCCTCGAACGTCGTTCGCGATCAGCCTCGCTTGACAGCATCTCGTCGGACGGGTGCCACCTCCCTTTCGTAGGTCCCTCGACGCTCCGGCAGCGACGCCGGCACGGGAACGTCCCACCAGCCGCTCGTGGGGCCAGCCGACTCGGGGTACTCGCGGCGGACGGGCACGACGATGACCGTCGGCCCACCCTCGGCGAGCGCCCGGCCGATGGCCGCCCTGAGCGCCTGCTCGTCGGTCGCCTCTGAGGCCTTGACGCCGAAGCCACGGGCGACCGTGACCAGGTCCGGCGTGATGGAGGCGCCCTTGGGCGTGCGGAACTCGGCCGCGAAGCCGTGCTCCTCGCCGTAGGCGTCCATCTGCAGATCGCGGATGGATTGCCAGCCCGCGTTGTCGACCACGACGTAGATGACGTCGAGGCCGTACTGGACGGCCATGGCCAGCTCCTGCACGGTCATCAGGAAGTCGCCGTCCCCGGCGAAGCCGAGCACGGGCCGATCGGGTGCCGCCAGCCGGGCGCCGATGGCCCCCGGGACGGTGAAGCCCATCGTGCTGAAGCCGTTGGGCGAGATGACCTGTGAGGCGTCGTTGACGGTGTACTCCTGCAGGAACTGGGCCTGCGAGTGGCCGGCGCCGGTGAGCACGATGGTGTCCGCTGGGACGGCGCCATGGACGATGTCCAGCACCGCGGAGATGCGGAGCGGCAGGCTGCGGTCCGTGCGGCCGGGCGCCAGCTTGGCGTTCCAGGGCACCACGAGGTCGGCGATCCGCCCCTGCCAGTGGCTGCGACGGACCTCGTTCGGGGCCTCGTCACGGACGAGTGCCCAGAGCGCCTCGCAGAAGGCCTTGGCGTCCGCCACCACGCCCAGCTCCACGGGGTAGTTCTTGCCGATCTCGTACTCGTCGATGTCGACCTGGTAGAGCTTCGTGGGCGGGATGGAGAAGGTCACTCCGGGCACGTACGAGGAGGCCGCCTCGTCGGCGAAGCGACAGCCGATGGCCACGATGACATCGGCCTCACGGCAGAGGGCGTTGCCCGTGTCCGTGCCCTTGGAGCCCGGGTAGCGGCCGTAGAGCGGGTGGTCCTCCGGTAGCACGCCCTTGGCCTGGTAGGTGGCCACCACCGGCAGGCCGAGATGCTCGGCGATCTGCCGGAACCGCGCGGAGGCGCCGCTCTGCACGACGCCTCCGCCGGCCAGGAGGACGGGACGTTTGGCATCGGCCAGCGCGGCTCGGATGTGGGCCACCGCGGAGGCGGACGGGGCGGGGGGTTCGGGCAGTTCGACCGCGCGGGCCTCGGGGACCTCGGCCGCATCCGCCTGGACGTCCATGGGCACTGAGATGAGCACGGGACCGGGCCGTCCACCGGCCGCCAGCGCAAATGCTTGGGGCAGGATACGCGCCAGCTGGTCCACGCGGGTGACCTGCCACTGCCGCTTGGTGATGGGCTCGAAGAGCGTCGTGAGGTCTGCCCAGGCCTTGCGGTCGACCTCCTGGAGAACGCCGCGCCCGAACATGTAGGTGTGCACGTCGCCGGTGAAGACGAGCATCGTGGAAGAATCCACGTATGCCGTGGCGATGCCCACCGCCGTGTTCACGGCACCCGGGCCGATGGATGTCATGACCGCCAGCGGCTTGCGCGCCACGCGGAAGTAGGCGTCGGCCAGGTGGGCCGCCGACTGCTCGTGGCGCACCTGCAGGAAGGTCGGTGTGCTGCGGCCGACGAAGGCATCGACCATGGGCAGGCAGCCGTGACCGGGGATGCCGACGACGTAGGGGACGTCGTTGACCGCCAGGTGGTCGGCGATGACCTGACCGCCCGTGCGCAGGTTGCTCATGACGCCATCCTCGATGCTGGACCACCCAGTTCCCGACTGATGCGTGCGGCCGTGTCCACGACGATGGGTGCTAGGACTCGGAGCCGATCGCTGTCCATCCGATCGGCAGGGGCGGAGATGCCGAGGGAGGCGATGACACCGCCGATCCCGAACACGGGGGCGGCGATGCAGCGGACGCCGGGGTGGTACTCACGGTCGTCCACTGCGTAGCCGGTCACGCGGACCTGGCCCAGCTCTTTCTGGAAGGCATCGAGGCTGGTCAGGGTGCGGGGTGTGAAGGACTCGAAGTCAAGGTTCTTGATGAGGCCTTCCGTGGTCCCGCGCGGCAGGTTGGCGATGATGGCCTTGCCCGTCGCGGTGCAGTGCAGGGGGCCGGACTGACCGATGGCGGCGTTGGCGGAGAGAAGGGTCGTGCCGTTGAGCGTTGACACATAGACGACATGGTCTCCGGCCAGCACGGCGAGGTGCGTGTTCTCGCCGGAGGCGGCCCACAGCGACTTGAGGTGGGGGGCTGCGACGACGGTGAGGTCCTTGGAGTCGAGCACGGACCGCGCCAGCTCCACGACACGCACGGTGGCGCCATAGCGGCGCGTGGAGGGGTCCTGCTCCACGTAGCCGAGACGCACGAGGGCAGCCAGGGTGCGGTGGGCGTTAGCCTTGTCCACGCCAAGCTGCTCGGCGGCCTCAGTGACACCCAGGGGACCGTGCGCGGAGACGAGCAGTTCAAGCATCCGCAGACCTGTTGCGAGCGCGCCGCGCTGGGCAGGGCTTGAGGCCCCTGGCTGGCCACTCATGGCAACGCGATTGTCCACCTTGCTACAGGCTGGTCAAGCGAGTTTTACTATGGACAACCAAAGTTGCGGGACGGTGGACAGGCTACTGGGCCTCGTTCACAGCGTCGTCACTGTCGCTGTCGTAGCCTGCCCGTCATGGACAGTCACCAGGAAACGGGCCTCCGGCACCTCACCTACGATCAGCTCATCGCCTCCACGGCCGACCACGAGTGCCCGGGCATCGGCCGCGACCACGTCTGCGTCAGGATCGCTGCGGTCGCCGACCTGCCCACCATCTTCGGCACGTTCCACATCGTGGGCTTCTGGAACGACCGGGACGGCAAGGACCACGTGGCTATCGTCAAGGGCGATCCCTTCGGCAAGGAGGACGTCCCGGTGCGCCTGCACAGCGAGTGCCTGACCGGGGACGCGCTCGGGTCGCTGCGCTGCGACTGCCGAGACCAGCTGATGTCGTCGCTGCGTGCTGTCGGCGAGCAGGAGACCGGCATGGTCCTCTACCTGCGCCAGGAGGGCCGCGGCATCGGGCTCCTCAACAAGTTGCGCGCCTACGGCCTGCAGGACGAAGGGCTGGACACGGTGGACGCCAACCTGGCTCTCGGATTCCGCGATGACGAGCGTGACTACGGCATCGCCGCGCACATGCTGGAGCTGCTCGAGGTGCGCTCGGTGCGGCTCATGACCAACAATCCACGGAAGCTGGACGGGCTGACCGGCTTCGGCATCAAGGTCAGCGGCCGCATCCCGCTCGTCATCCCGGCCAACGACCACAACCGCTCATACCTTGAGACCAAGGCCGTGCGCTCCGGTCACCTCATCGACCTGGAGGGACACGAGCACATGCTCGAGCAGATCGACCGACCCATCCTGGAGGGGATGGACCCCGAGGTGGTCGAGGTGCTTGAAGCCTTCGACGCCGTGGGGGCACGGTCATGACCGACCGACCTGTCGCCCTGATCACCGGTGCGGCCGGAGGCCTCGGGCGTGTCCTCGCGGCCGACCTCGCGGCCGATGGCTGGGACCTGGCGCTCCTGGGGACCAGCGCTGACCGCCTAGCCGACCTGGAGGGGGAGCTGGGCTTGGGCCCCGACCGCGTGCTGCGCGCAGCCGTCGACCTGCGTGAGTCGGAGGCGGCCTCAGCGGCCATCGACGCGGTCTACCGGCGCTTCGGGCGCGTTGACGCGCTGGCGCACCTCGTGGGCGGTTGGACCGGCGGCACCAACGTCGTCGATGCCGCGGACGAGATGTACACCGCGATGCTTGATCAACACCTCTGGTCGTCGCTCAACGTCCTGAGATCGCTGGTGCCGCGCATGGTGGCGGCCGGCCGCGGACGCCTCGTGGCCGTGTCGTCGCCGATGGCCGCGTCGCCCGCGCTCGGCATGGGCGCCTACGCCGTCGGCAAGGCCGCACAGGAGACGCTCTTCGCGGCCCTCGCCCGGGAGGTCGCCGGGACCGGCGTGACCGCCAACGTCGTGAGGGTCCGAGCCATCGACACGAAGGGTGTCCGGACTTCGGACCCGCACGGCAAGGGCGCACCGATGACGATGCCATCGGAGATCTCGGCCGCCATCCGTTACCTCTTCAGCGAGGCGGCCGGCGTTGTCAACGGCGAGCGCATCGGCCTGCATTCCGGTCTGTAGCGATGCGGCCGGGCCTTCGTGCCCGCCGTCCAACACGTTGCGACCGGCCCGCGAGGGGCCGGTCGCGCGAAGCTCTCAGGCAGCGCGCTCTCGCGTCGCTCGCCTCACATGACCTCGAACGTTGCGTGCACCGTGACCGTGCCGCCGGCCGCGAGGTGCGGGCAGCCCTTTGCCATCTCGACGGCCGTGTCGAGCGAGTCGGCGTCCAAGATGGAGTAGCCGGTTAGACTCGCGGGGTCGTAGTCGGCCACGCTGCCGTCCGGCGCTACGGACTTGGCTGCGCCGGTGGGGTTGCCGCCATCGGCCACGGCCGCGCCGAGCCCTTCGAACCAGGCCATCCAGGCCGCCATGACGGCCTTGCCCTCGTCCTCGCCCTGGGGCTGGTTGCCACCGTGGTAGATGAGCAGGTACTTGGCCACGTCTTGACCCTCCGTGTCATGGCCGTGGGCGGGGGTGCCCACGCGTCGCGTGATGATGGTGTGCAGTGGCCGGCATGTAAAGGTGGACCGGACGATGGGATAGAGTCGGCCACCGATATGAGGTGTCGCCCACCTCGATCGGCCAACGCAGGAGGGCACATGCCGGGCAAGACCGTGGCCCAGAAGGCGCGCCTGAAGCCGGGCACCAGCATCGCCGTCCTGAACCCGGCCCCCGGGGTCGTCGAGTCTCTCGGGTTGCCGCCGGAGACCACGTTCGTGGAGCCTGCGCAGGCCCAGCTCGTCTTCCTGTTCGTCAGTACGCTGACCGAGCTTGTGGCGCTCATGCCGCCCGCCGTGGCAGGGCTCGCTCCGGGGTCGGCGATCTGGGTCTTCTATCGCAAAGGCTCACGCAGGGCCGGGCTGGACATGAGCCGCGACGACGTGTGGGCCATCGCCGAACAGTCGGACCTCCGCCCGCTGGGCCTGCTGAGCATCGACGAGACCTGGTCGGCCTTCCGGCTCCGGTCGGCGCGCTGACTCGGGGCCTTAACGCCCAAACGACGTCAACCGCGGGCCAGCTCCGCCAGCACGGCCTCGGCCATCGCAGCGCCCAGCGCGGCATGCCCGGCGGTATCCAGGTGAACGCCGTCCAGCGGGCTGACCTGCGCCACGAAGCCGGCGTCGAAGAAGCCGACCCCCTTGCCGGCGGCCATCAGCTCGTACATGCCGGCCAGGCGCTTGCCCTCCTCGATGCCGTGCCCGAAGCCCCACATCTCGCTGTGCGGCGTGAGCACCACCGGCACCGGTGACACCAGGAGCACGCGAGGCGGCGTGCCATCAGGTCCGGCCAGGGTCCCGCGAGCCAGGTCGATGAGCGCGCCGGCGCCACAGGCGATCTCCGAGGCGGTCTGGCCGTAGATGCCCTTGAGGTCGTTGGTGCCGAGCATGATGATGACGAGGTCCACCGGCCGGTGCGAGAGCAAGCATGGCGCCAGGTAGTCGGAGCCGTTGCGTCCCGGCTCGATGGGCGCATCCCAGACGGTGCAGCGGCCGTTGAGGCCCTCCTCGATGACCTCGCAGCCCTCACCCAGGGCGGCGCGCATGACGCCCGGCCAGCGTACGTCTCGCGGGTGGCGGCCTCCGACGGATGGGTCGGGATGGGCCCCGTGGGTGTTCGAATCCCCGAAGCAGACGATCGTGTGGGTCATGGCCTTCCCTCCTGTGATGTGCCGCCACGCTCCGACAAGGCCGGGCGGTCAACCGGGCCCTGCCAGTCGATGCGGAGCTGCTGGCGCTGCGGCCGTTACGGCCGATTCGAATCGGCCGTGCCGAAGGCGTCCCGGATGTCCTCGCGGCTGGTGTACCAGAGCAGGAGGGCCGGGATCGCCGCCGCGGCCAGGCCGTAGGCGATGTTGTTGGTGGCGAGCATCACGAACATGGCGTCCACGAGACCGAAGACGGCCATGATCATCGTGAAGAGGAGGGCCCAGGGCCGCATCGACCAGAGCGACCAGCCCACGGCCAGGTAGATGATGCCCACGACGATCGTCATGAGGCCGACCCAGCCGATACCGCTGCCGTCGAGCTTGTCGCTGAAGAGCCCGCCGAAGAGCAGCTGGAAGCCGATGACCAGCCGGACCACGGCGATGGCGATGGCGAGTGCTCCGAGCACGAGCACTCCGAAGGGTCGGTTGGACATGTCCCGCTCTGACCTCCCTGCTGCTGCCGGGGGACCCCCCGTCTCTCGAGGGCACGACCCCGCACGCTTCGTGGGTAGCCTATCGCAGCGTCGTGCGGGCAGGGAAGCGGCACGACCCTGCCCGGGACGTCTCGCCCGTGTGTCTCGCTGGGCGGGACGAACGACCGACGAGCGAGGCCACCGAGGGCTCAGGACCGCCCCGGCGGTCGTTCGTCCCACGTGCGAGGCCGGACTGCGGCCGACAGCCGCTCTCGCGACTCGCTTCGCCCTCTCGGCGGTCGTTTGGCATCGCTGGCGAGACAGGGCACGAAGACGGCCTGAGCCGGCTCGCCCACCTGGGCTGAGTCCGGCTCCGCCGCTTCAGCCTGGACCCGCAGGTCCGCCTGGTTCGCGCCGTCGCGAGGGACAGGCAAGCTATCTGGCGTCGATGCCGTG
>JBFYUV010000161.1:0-18841 GCA_041299865.1 Chloroflexota bacterium | reverse complement strand
TCAGGCCATCGACCTCACCGCTGACTGGTTCGCTGCGAAGCTGTAGCGCGGGCAGGGCGACTACCGAACGCCCGGCCTCCCGCGCCTAAGCGAGTCGATGAAGGAAGCCGGGTCCACGGTTCTCACGGTTGCGTCGCCGTGGGCACGGACGGGAGGCTTGGGCTACACCCGTGACCCGTCATCGCGCGGGGCTCCATCTTGGAGTGTCAGATGCCGCCGATGAGGATGGGCACCGGACGGTCCGCTCCTTAGGGCGCGTGCACCGCATCGATGACGTGGACATGCTGGCCTCGGTACGTAGCCCGTCCGGATGCCAGCATCCGGCTGATGACCTCGAGATGGTCCGCGTTTTGCTTCCCCCGACTGGCTACATCATGATGGCTCCACCATGATGCACCGTACGCAGATCATGCTGGATCCGTCAGAGCACCAGCGCGCCCGGCGGGGGGCGGCGGAGCTGGGTGTCTCGCTGGCCGAGTACATCCGCCGCCTGGTACGAGATGACCTCGATGGGCCTCGCCCCCCGGCCGACGTGGGCACCATCTTCGACGTTGGCGATTCGGGTGGATCCGACGTCGCCACGGCGAGGGACTCCTACCTCGGCGAGGCCTTCGCCGCGGACCACGACCGTTCGAGGGCTCGCCCATGATGGCCTTCGTGGACACCTCCGCCTTCTACGCGGCCGCCGACCGCGGGGACAAGAGTTACGAGCGTGCCTTCGAGGTGCTCCGGTAGGCCAGCCTCGGCGTTCGCTCAGTAGCGCACGACGCGCCGGGCCCCGTCGCGACGGCGCATGGCCTCCAGCGCCCTCCCGACGTCCGCAAGCTCGATGGTTTCGCTGACTAGCCGGTCCAGCGGCAGCCGGCCGCTCATCACGTCGGCCGCGATGGCCGGGAAGTCGCGCGCCGGCACGATGGAGCCGTAGCACGACCCCAGGAGCCGTTTGCCCTCGTGAACCACGCGGTAGACGTCCAGGCCGGCGCGCTCGGCCTGCGGGGTCATGCCCACGAGCGTCACGGTGCCCCCGGGACGCACGAGGTCCACCGCGAGATCGACCGTGACGGTGAGGCCGAAGCACTCGAGGACGTGGTCCACGCCGAGGCTGGCGAGGACGCCCACGCTGGCCGCCGCCTCCGCGGGCCCGAAGGCGTGGGTGGCCCCGAGCGAGAGCGCCAGGGCGCGCTTGGTGGGTTCCAGATCGACGGCCACGACTGGCGTCGCACCCGCGTCCACGGCCGCCATGAGTGCCGACAGGCCCACGCCACCGAGGCCGACGATCACGACCGACTCGCCCAACTGGACGCCCGCGGTGTTGCGCACGGCTCCGACACCCGTGCTCGCCGCGCAGCCGATGAGGGCGGCCACCTCCGGGGGCGTTCGCGGGTCCACGGGGATCGCCGCGGCGGCTGCCACGACCTGGCCCGTGCAGAACGTGCCGATGCCTGAGTAGACGCCCATCCGCGAGCCGTCGTCGCGACGGAGCCGCACGAGGTCGGGCGCCAGCCGGTGCCCCCCGCCGAGCGGCGTCGCGCACAGCCAGGCCTCGCCCCGTCCGCAGGCCGGGCAGGATCCGCACGGCGCGACCCACGAGAGGACGACGAGATCGCCGACCCGGTGCCCCGCAGCACTGCCGGACGCGAGGATCCCGGCCGGGATGTCGGCCGGACGCTCGCGCACACCCGGCCCGAGCTCCTCGATGATCGCCGCACCCTCATGACCGAGCACCACGTCGGCGGGCCGCTCCCAGTCCCCGTCGACCACGTGGAGATCGGAGTGGCAGACACCCGAGCTCACCATGCGGACCCGGACCTCGCCGCGACCGGGTGGATCGAGCCACAGGCCCTCGATGGCTGGCGGGCGGGAGGGACCGTGGAAGACCAGGCCATGGACGGGGTGGCGGGGAGGAGTCGGTGGCGCGGGCATCGGGACGCAGTATGGTCGGGGCGTCGCCGGGCAGCCTGGTGAGGTGGTCCAGGACCTCATCGATGCTCATCATCCCCGTGCTTCTCGGCGGTGCGCCGGGTAGGCTGTGGGGCGCCGACCAGCCAGCCGTCCGCCATCGAGAGGGAGTAGGGACATGCCGACCATCGGACTCGGGATCCAGCTCTGGGCCCAGAACACGGACTGGCCGTCGTACCTGGCCGCTGCGCGACGGGTCGACGAGCTCGGCTACGACCACCTCTGGACGTGGGACCACCTCGTCTCGGCCGTGGGCGATCCAGACCGGCCCGTCTTCGAGGGCTATTCGAGCCTGGCGGCCTGGGCCGCGGTGACGACGCGCGCCCGCCTGGGGCTCCTCGTGGGTGCCAACACGTTCCGCAACCCGGCCGTCGTGGGCAAGACCATGGCCACGATCGACCACAAAAGCGGCGGTCGTGCCATCCTCGGGCTGGGCGGCGGCTGGCACGAACGTGAGCACGCCGCCTTCGGCCTCGAGTTCGGCCGGGGCTTCGGCGACCGTCTCGACTGGCTCGAGGAGGCCCTCCAGGTCGTGCGCCCGCTGATGGCCGGCGAGGAGGTGACGCACGAAGGCCCGCGCTACCGGACCGACCGTCTGCGCCTCGCTCCGCCCCCGGTCCAGGCACGCGTGCCCATCATGGTCGGCGGCGTCGGCGAGAAGAAGACGCTCCGGAGCGTCGCCCGCCACGCCGACATGTGGAACGCCCAGCTCGAGCTCGCCGAGGCGCCCCACAAGATCGAGGTACTGGGCGCGCACTGCGCCGACGTCGGGCGCGATCCTGCCGAGATCGAGATGACCTACAACTGCAAGATCGTCATCCGCGATCGTGAGGCCGATGCCCGCGCCGTCCTCGATCGGCAGCTCGAGAACAACACGCTTGGCCCGGCCAGCGCCGACGCGAGCTTCTGGGCGGGCACCGTCGAGACGGTCGCGGAGCGCATGTCCGCTTTCGCCGATGCCGGCTTCGGGGCTTTCACCATCGAGGAGATGGCGCCCTTCGATGACGAGACGCTCGAGCGCCTCATCGGCGAGGTGAAGCCGCTCGTCGAGCGAGGCTGATCGACCGGCCCCGTGAAGGTGCCCTGCTCGTTGGACCAGGTGTGCGACTCGTCATCGACGACGGCCCAGTCCCGAGTCCATCAGCGACCGCAGGGGCGACCGAGGCCGCCGACCTGGACTGGGTTCCATGCCTGACGTGGAGCTGCTCCCTAATCCGCACGCCCTGCCTGTCGCCCCACCGGCTACCACAGGTCTCCACCACGTGAACGGCACGACGCTCCACGCCGAGGTCCGCGGGGCGGGCCCGGCCATCCTCCTCATCCCTGGTGGCGGCGAGGATGCCGAGGGCTGGCGCCCGGTCGCCGAGCGGATCACCGGTCACACCGTGGTGACGTATGACCGGCGCGGGACGCTCCGCAGCGGCAGGGAAGACTGGCCGGGTGGTGGCTCCGCCCAGCACGCTGACGACGCGGCCGGGCTGCTCCTGGATCTCGGATCGGGCGATGTCGTCGTCTTCGGTGGCAGCTCGGGCGGCATCATCGCGGTGCAGATGGCCATCCGACATCCCACGCTCGTGCAGCGGGCGCTCGTCTACGAGCCTGGCTACCTGCGTTGCGCGCCTGGTGGCGACGAGCTCCGCTCGCGCGTCGAGGCCGCCGCGGACGCGCACCTCGCCCACCATCCTCGCGACTGGCCCGGGGCGTACCGCGCGTTCGCCCGGGCGGCCAGCTCGGCACCCGGGCCCACGTCGCATGACGTCCTCGCGGCACCTCCCGACAGGGAGTGGCACCGGCAGCGCGAGGAGCTCAACGCCGAAGCCTTCGTCCGCGACGACGTCCCGATCCTGACCGCCGAGCTGCCCGACGCGACCTTGCTCGCCTCGAGCCCTATCGACATCCGGTTCTCGCACGGGAGCGAGACGGGCGCCGTCTTTCGGGAAGTCACGCGCCAACTGGCGGCGATCCGCGGCGCCACTCCGGACGTCATCGATGGCGTGGGGCACGCGCTCTACCTCCATCCGGACGCGGCGGCCGACTACCTCCGGCATCACGTCGGGACCTGAGGGACTACCCGCTGACCTGATACCAACCACCGCTCGCTACCATCGCTGATGTGGAGACCGCCCCCTCCGTCTTCGAGCTCGGCGCGCTGCTGCTGGGCGCCGTCGCGGCCGGCTGGCTCGCCCGACGCTTCGGGCTGCCCGCCGTCATCGGCTACCTGGCGCTCGGTGTCGCTGTGTCGCCGTTCACGCCCGGCTTCGTGGCCGACCGCGAGCAGCTCCAGCTGCTCGCAGACGTGGGCGTGGTGCTCCTGCTCTTCGAGGTCGGTATCGAGGTCGACCTCTGGCGCCTGCGCCGCGAGCACGGTCAGCTCGCCTGGGCCGCCCCGCTGCAGGTCCTCATCACCACGGGGCTGTCGGCGGTCATCGTCATGGCACTGGGCCTCGAGCCGGTCGCGGCCGTCGTCATCGGCCTAGCCATCGCCCTGTCCTCGTCGGTCGTCATCGTCAACATCACCCGGAGCCGGCGGCGCACGACCGACCACCCCACGGAGGTGGCCATGCTCGGCTGGAGCGTCGTGCAGGACGTCACGGGCGTCGTCCTCGCCGCCGTCGTGCTCGCCACGCTGGACGGTGAGCCGGGCACGTTCATCTCGTCGCTGCTGGGGCTCGCCGCGTACGCCGCCGTGGCCATCGTCACTGCGCTGGCCCTGCCGCGGCTGCTCCGCCGACTGCGCGAGCAGCCCGACCTGTTCCTGCTGACCTCGGTGGCGTCGGGCCTGGCCCTGGCCGGCCTCGGCGCGATCGCCTTCGGCGTGCCGCTCGCGCTGGCCGCGTTCATCGGCGGCCTCGCCATCACCGAGGACCCCGTCTCACGCGAAGCGCGGCGCCAGCTGCTGCCCTTCCGCGACCTTTTCGCGGTCCTCTTCTTCGTCGCCATCGGGGCCCTCATCGACCCGCGCGACCTGGCAGCGGGCCTCGGCTGGCTGGGGCTCTTCCTGGCCCTCATCGTCGGTGCCAAGGTCATCCCCGCGTACGTCATCGCCCGCCGTGCGGCCATCGGCACGCGGCCGCTCCAGCTGGCGGTCGGGCTCGGCCAGATCGGCGAGTTCAGCTTCGTCCTCGCCGCGCTTCTGGCCGCGGCCGGTGCCATCGGCTCGCCTGTCTACGTGGCCATGATCGCCGCTGTTGCCATCAGCATCGGAGCAAGCACCATCCTCGTCCGTCTGATCCCCGTTCCAGTGGGCGCTGCGGCAGCTACTCGGCCACCGGGTCGCTGAACTCGAAGGGCCGTCGGTACACGGCCCGCCATCGGAAGACATCCCACGCTTGTCGGTCGTCGAGCGACGTCTCGAACCAGGACTCGGCCAGGATCGTCACGAACTCCCAGCCCTCCGCCTCGGGCAAGCTGAGCAGGAGAGCGAAGGAGCCTTCCTCCTCGGCGCCGCGGTAGACGCCCTCGTCCCCGTCCCACTCGATGAGGACGGAACTGTACTCGTACGGGACACGCTCGCCCCAAACGTTCCCGATGGGGGCCTCCTCGTCGGTCTCGTCCTGCGCCACCGCGGGCATCCCGCCCAGCGTGACGGCCAGCAGGCACCCGATGACCGTCGTGGTGAGTAGCCCTCGGCGACGCCAGTGCTTGCCCGCACATGCCACGGATCTGTCCATGACCTCCCCCTCACTGCTTCGCCCGGTCAGGCGCACCTCACATTCTGGAGGCCGGTGCAAGAGCCAGCACCGGCTGCTGGCAGCGATTCAGCGGCCCAGGGTGTCCATTGTCTCGAGCGTCGCCAGCCCGGTCTGGTCGTGAGGCGCGGTCTGGCGGTCGAGGCGGACCCGACAGGAGAGCTCGGCGTCGAACACGACGAGGGCCACGCGCAGCCGCTCGTCCTCGGCCTCGGCATTCGCACGCGCGTCATCGAGCTGGTGGAGCACGTCGGCATCGATGCCGCGCGCCCCCCACTTGCAGTCATAGGCCTCAGCGGCACCCGCCCGCTCGACGGTCACGTCGTAGGGGTGGATCTCCGCGGGCACGCCGTCGAAGAGGATGCGGCGCTCCCGACGGACTGCGCCGGTACCCACGCGTCTGGCCAGCAGCTCGGCGGCCAGCGACTCCACCAGGGCCCCGCGAAGCTGGTTGCGGGCCTGGTCACCGCGGTCGGCGATGGCCAGCGAGGCGGCCAGGATGGCCTCCGACCGCTCGCGCTCCGACGGCGCGATCCCGGGCTCGAAGAGCGTCGGGAACATCGTCCGCCAGCCGTCCGGATCGAGCGTCTCGCCGTTCATGACCGCCCGTGCCAGCAGGCACTGGGTGGGGCTGGCATCGGCCAGCAGGCCGGCGGCGCGCGCCACCACCGGGTCGGCCTGGATGGCCGCGTAGGTGACGGCGCGGGCGTCCTTGGCGGCGTCCTGGAACCTCATGGCCGCTCAGCCAGGGCGCTGAGCACGACCTGCGGGAAGGTCGAGAGCCAGTCGATGGCGCGGTGCGGGTCGCCGATGCGGCCGACCTCGTCCACGGCGCGATCGATGGCCGCCTGCTGCGGCGCCGCGGCGGGCTCGCTACCACGCTCGGCGGCCACGGCTGCCAGCCGTTCCCGCCACGCCGCACTGAGGTCCATGACGTACGTCCACTCGTCTTCGACGTCCTCGGCCAATGTCACGAGCTCGTCGTAGGCGGCCACCGCGCCCTCCAGCAGCTGGCCGATGGTCAGCGTGTCACCCATCGGACGGGACGGCTCGATCGGAGCGCCTCGGACGCGGGGTGTGGCCGGGGATGGGGCGGCCTGACGCCTCGGCCACGGCGGACATGGCACGCTCGACGACTGCCGCGTCGTCGTCGCCGATGACATCCATGAACACCTGGCCGATGCCGCGCAGGTGGACGGGCATGGCCTCCCGAAGGCACCGCACGCCGGCCGGCGTCAGGGCGGCGAACGATCCGCGCGCGTCGCTGCCGCAGGACTCGCGCTGGACGAGCCCCTCTGTCTCAAGACGGTCGACGAGCCTGGTCACGCCGCTGCGGCTGAGCAGGACGCGCGATGCGAGGTCGCTCATGCGCAGGCGCGCCCCGGGAGCGCTCGCCAGCTGCACGAGGGCGTCGTACTCGGCCAGCGTCATCCCGCGTTCGGCCACGAGCTGAGCCTCCAGCTCACGCATGACCGCGGCGTGCGCATGGAGGAACGCGCGCCAGGCGCGCATGCGGGGATCCTGCGGATCGACAGGGCTGCCGTCTGAGGCGCGTCCCGACGACGTCACCGTGTCTGTGGAAGGGGAGCGTGCCATCAGCCCCATCCTACCTCCGCCAGTCGATGGTTGACAACGCAACGACCCGACCCGACGCAGGATCCCACCCCATCAGCCGGCTGCCTGCTGCGCTATGGTCGTGCTGTGGCGTGCGGGCCCGGCCGACCGGCGGCCACTCCTCACGCCACCAACGGGCAGCGGAGGAAGGATGTGAGGCTGCGGCCGCTCATCGGCGTCAGGCGCGACAGGGATGCCCGGTACCTCTTCGTCATGATCGTGGCGTTCGCGGTCACCGTCATCGCCACGCGCGTCTACCTGGACTTGAGCGGCTACCCCAAGGTCGGCGGCGGCGGCCTCCATGTCGCGCACATGCTCTGGGGCGGCCTGCTGCTCGTGCTCGCCGTGCTCCTGGCGCTGTTGTTCGTGGGACGCCGGGCACTGATCCTCTCAGCTCTCGCGGCGGGCATCGGCGTCGGCCTCTTCATCGACGAGGTCGGCAAGTTCATCACCGAGACGAACGACTACTTCTTCGCGCCGGCGGCGCCGATCATCTACGGGGCCGTCCTGCTCCTGGTGCTGCTCTGGCTGGTCCTGGGTCGGCGTGACCGACCCTCACGCGCGGAGGCCATCCACGGAGCCGTCGAGGCAGTGCGCGATCTCGCCGATGGCCGCCTCTCCACGGCCGACCGTGACCGCGCCGTCGATCGCCTCCGGGCGGCCATAGGCACCGATGCCCCAAGCGAACTCGAGGCGGACCTGGTGGCGATCCTCATCGCGCCCGTCACGGAGACCCGACTTGTGCAGCCCGGCTGGGTCGAACGGGGTGAGGCCCGGCGGCTGCTGCAGCGGTGGCTGCCCGATCGGCTCGAGCGCCTGCTCGTTCGCATCGGCCTCTTCCTGTCGGTGCTGGCGGCCCTCCTCGGCATCCTCGTGGCCATCGCCATCGGCGGCGGCGAGGTGCCGGCCATCCCCGACCCGACCGGTCCCATCGAGGCACCCTCCGAGCCGGTCTGGATCCTCCTGCTGGCGCTCGTGTGGGTCGTCGTCGGCCTCGCCAACGGGATCGCGCTGGTCCTGAGCCTGGCCGGGCGACACGCCCAGGGCATGGCCCTCGCGCAGTACGCTGTGCTGGGAGGCCTCGTGGCGGGCGGCCTACTCAACACCTACGTCTCGCAGGTCGGTGCCCTGACCGGGGTGGTCGTGCAGTTGGGCCTGCTGCTGCTCATCATCGACCAGCGCCGCCGCCTCGCAGACGGGATGGCCCCTGGCAACGAGTGAGACGCTGTCGCCCTGGCCGGGCGCGGCTCAAGCTGGGACGCAGACCTCGAGCCACTCGCCGTCCGACTCGTGGATGGCGACCTGCCCCATCGAGCCGTCAGGCAGGCGGCAGGCCTTGCCTGTCAGCACGAACGAACCGTAGCGGATCCCAGGTCGCCCATCGGGCACGGGGCGAAGACGCGCCAGGCGTTCGGCCATGCGGCTCACGATGCCACCGGTCCGCCCGTGTCCATCGAGCATGCGCTGCTGAGCGAGATCGCGCTTCACGGCGTCACGCCTCGAACGCGAGGTTCATCCACCTGAGACGGGAGACTGGACGGCATCAGGTCTGCTCCGAGATACGACCCCAGCCCCCGGCGCGGCGACCCGACCACGCTTCTGACGCGGTCTGAGCATAGGGCTTTGAGGTACCTAATGGCAAGTCGGTTGCTGATATCTGACGGCGCCCGACCGACACACCGCAGGTGCCGCTGCTGCTGCGGCGCCAGCCACGCGCCGAGGACCCCGCGGAAAGCGTATGCTTCACGCCACCTTGACCATCCATGTCTCATGAAGTGAAGCCGTCAGCAGCCCGGGAGAGCCTCCGCGGTGAGCTCCTCGACGAGCTCCTCTCGCACTCGCCGGCGGCGGTCCTGCGCGTCATGCGCAGGCGCCCGGGCGGTGCCATCAGCCTGGTGCACCTCAACGTGCTGAGCGTCCTCGAGCACGATGGACCGCAGCCTATGCGCGGTCTCGCGGAGGCTCTGGACGTCTCGCAAGCCAGCGCGACCGGCATCGTGGACCGCATGGAGGGGCGCGGGCTCGTGACCCGACAGCGGGGCACCGCCGACCGACGGGTCATCCGCGTCGCCCTGACCGAGGAGGGCAGCGCCGTCCTTGGCGGACTGAGCGCCGAGCGCCGCGAGGCCCTTGGCGAGATGCTCGACGAGCTGACCGATGCCGAGATACAGGGCTTCCTCCTGGGCGCCCGCGCCATGCGCCGTGCCCGCGAGCGCCGCCACGCCAGCGGCGCGGACTGTCGATCGGGCGGCCAGGGCCAAGCATCGTGATCGCACTCCTGCGCCGTTACCTGCCGCGCTACAAGTGGCCGCTCCTGCTCGTCCTCGTCCTGCTCTTCGTGCAGGCCGTGGGCACGCTCTACCTGCCCGAGCTCAATGCCGAGATCATCAACGACGGCGTCGTCACGGGCGACACCGACGTCATCCTGCGCACCGGTGCCGTCATGCTGGCGGTGTCGCTGGCTCTCATGGCCGCCGCCATCGTGGCCGTCTACTACAGCGCGCGGGTGGCCATGGGCTTCGGGCGCGACGTGCGCAGCGCCATCTTCCGCAGCGTGGAGTCCTTCAGCCAGGCTGACATCAATCGCTTCGGCACGGCCACGCTCATCACGCGCAACACGAACGACGTCCAGCAGGTCCAGCAGGTCCTGCTCATGGCCCTCACGATGATGATCACGGCCCCCATCCTGTTGATCGGCGGGCTCATCATGGCCCTCCGCCAGGACGTGCCCCTCTCCGGGGTCCTGCTCGTCATCGTCCCCATCCTGCTCCTGATCATCGCGCTCGTCATGAGGCGTGCCATCCCGCTCTTCGGTGCGCTGCAGCGCCGGACCGACCACATCAACCTTGTCATGCGCGAGACGCTCACGGGCATCCGCGTCATCCGCGCCTTCGTGCGCACTGGCCACGAGGAGCAGCGCTTCGACGCCGCCAACCGCGACTACATGACGACGGCGCTTTCGCTCAACCGTCTCTTCGCCATCACGATGCCGGCGCTCATGCTGCTCATGAACCTGAGCTTCGTGGCGGTCCTGTACCTGGGCGCCTTCCGCGTCGAGAGCGGTGAGATGCCCATCGGGAACCTCACGGCCTTCCTGCAATACATCATGCAGATCCTCATGGCGATCATGACCGCCGTGCTCATGCTGGTCGTGGTCCCGCGCGCTGCTGTCTCCGGGGGCCGCATCCAGGAGGTCCTGGACACCGAGCCTTCCATCCAGGATCCGGTGGCCTCCACGACGCCGTCACAGCGCGGCCACGTCGAGCTGCGAGGCGTCACGTTCGGCTACCCCGGCGCGGAGGAGCCGGTGCTCCGCGATGTCACCTTCGAGGCCCGCCCGGGCGAGACGACGGCCATCGTGGGCTCCACCGGTAGCGGCAAGACGACGCTCGTGAACCTCCTGCCGCGCCTCTACGACGCGACCGACGGTGCCGTGTTCGTGGACGGCGTGGACGTGCGTGACGTCGATCGGCAGGAGCTCTGGAAGCGCATCGGCATGGTGCCCCAGCGGGCCTACCTCTTCAGCGGCACGGTGGCCAGCAACCTTCGCTACGGCGATGAGGAAGCCACCGACGACGAGCTCTGGCAGGCCCTCGAGATCGCCCAGGCACGCGACTTCGTGAGCGAGATGCCCGAGGCCCTCGAATCGCCCATCGCCCAGGGTGGCACCAACGTCTCCGGCGGCCAGCGCCAGCGGCTGGCCATCGCGCGGGCGCTCGTGAAGCGCCCCGACCTCTACATCTTCGATGACAGCTTCTCAGCCCTGGACTTCCGCACCGACGCCCGCCTGCGGGCCGCGCTCGGCAGGGAGCTGGACGACGCCACCGTCATCATCGTCGCCCAGCGCGTGGGCACCATCCTGCACGCCGACCGCATCGTCGTCCTGGAGGGTGGCGCCGTGGCCGGCATCGGCAGCCACGAGGAGCTCATGGCCTCCTGCGAGACGTACCGCGAGATCGTGCTCTCGCAGGTGACCGAGGAGGAGGCGGCGTGAGCGGGCCGATGGGTCGACCCGGGGCCGGACCCAGCGCCACGGACCGCCCGGGCCGGCCGCCCGGTGGCGGGCCCGGCTTCGGCCACATGGGCATGGGGATGCCGGTCGCCAAGTCGAAGGACTTCCGGACCTCGTTCCTACGCCTGCTCCGCGAGCTGCGACCCGAGCGCCGCTGGGTCTTCCTCGTCGTCGTCCTCGCCATCGTCAGCGTCGTGCTCGCCGTCATCGGCCCCAAGCTGCTGGGCGAGGCCACCAACATCATCTTCGAAGGCGTCGTCGGCCAGCAGCTCGGCGCCATGGGGCTGGCTGACGTGCCCAAGGAGCAGGTCGTCGAGATGCTCCAGGCCCAGGGCCAGGCGAACGTCGCGGACATGCTCGCCTCGATGGACGTCACTCCGGGCGTCGGCATCGACTTTGAGGCGCTGGTCACCATCCTCGTGTTCGTGGCCGCCGCCTACATCCTCTCAGCGCTCTTCTCGTGGGGGCAGGCCTACATCATGGCCGGCGTTACGCAGCGCATCGTCTACCGCCTGCGCCGGCGCATGGACGAGAAGATCGGCCGCCTGCCGCTCGCCTACTTCGACCGCCAGCCTCGCGGCGACCTCCTGTCGCGGGTCACCAACGACATCGACAACATCAGCCAGACGCTCCAGCAGAGCCTGACCACGATGATCACGTCGGTCTTCACGGTCATCGGCGTTCTCGTGATGATGCTCAGCATCAGCCCTCTGTTGGCGTTCGTGTCCCTGCTCGTGGTGCCTGCCTCTGTCGTCGTCACGATGCTCATCGCGTCGCGCTCACAGAAGCAGTTCGCGGCCCAGTGGGAGCGCACCGGCACGCTCAATGGACACGTCGAGGAGATGCATACCGGGCATGCCATCGTGAAGCTCTTCGGGCGCCAGGATGAGGCCGTGGCCGAGTTCGACCGGCGCAACGAGCAGCTCTACGAGGCCAGCTACCGGGCCCAGTTCCTGTCGGGCATGATCCAGCCGGCCATCAGCTTCATCTCGAACCTCAACTACGTGGCCATCGCCGTCATCGGTGGCATCCAGGTGGCCACGGGCCAGATCTCGCTGGGTGACGTGCAGGCCTTCATCCAGTACTCGAGGCAGTTCACCTTCCCCATCATCCAGCTGGCGGCCATCGCCAACACCCTGCAGAGTGCCGTGGCCTCCGCGGAGCGCGTCTTCGAGCTGCTCGACGAGCCAGAGGAGGTCCCCGACCCCGTGGCAGCCCGCGCCATCGAGGGCCCCGTGGCCGGTCGGGTGGCCCTGGCCGACGTGGCCTTCCGCTACGAGCCTGACAAGCCGCTCATCGAGGAACTGGACCTGCAGGTCGAACCGGGCCAGACGATCGCCATCGTGGGGCCCACCGGCGCCGGCAAGACGACGCTCGTGAACCTGCTTATGCGCTTCTACGACGTGGACAGCGGGCGCATCGAGATCGATGGCATCGAGACGCGGGAGCTGACGCGCGACGACCTGCGCCGCTCCTTCGGCATGGTCCTCCAGGACACCTGGCTCTTCAAGGGCACTATCCGCGAGAACATCACGTACGGCGCGGAGGGCGAGGTGAGCGAGGAGGCCTTCCGCGCCGCTGTCGAGGCGGCTCACGTCGACCACCTCGTCAAGACCCTGCCCGAGGGCTACGACACCGTGCTCGACGAGGACGCCACGACCGTCTCAGCCGGCGAGAAGCAGCTGCTGACCATCGCCCGCGCCTTCCTCGCCGACCCGCCCATCCTCATCCTGGACGAGGCGACCTCCTCGGTGGACACGCGCACGGAGGTCCTCATCCGGCGTGCCATGTCAGGCCTCATGCAGGGCCGCACGACCTTCGTCATCGCCCACCGCCTCTCGACCATCCGCGATGCCGACACCATCCTCGTCATGAACGAGGGCCGCATCGTCGAGCAGGGCAGCCACGACGAGCTCATGGCTGCCCGCGGCTTCTACCACGACCTCTATGCCAGCCAGTTCGAGGAAGCCCTGGATCCGGCCGCCTGAGGCGCGAGTGCACCTCCCGGGCTGTTCGTGCCACCGCCCTGGCCCAGGATCATGTTGCCGGCGACTGAACCGACCACGATGGCGCCCGCGACGCCCTCGAGCGTTGTCAGCCCAGTCGCCGGACGACTGATCCAGCGCTCCAGAGGCCGTTTCATGCAACGGGAGACTGGAACGATGGACGCACGAGCCCGAGCTGGGCCTGTTCAGTCACCTGGAGCATGATCACCGGCTGCACCACTGCCCCGCGGGCACCCGCCAGCGGCACTCCAGCGGACAGGTGGCTCGCGGCCAGGTCAGCGCACGGAGGTGCCGCCAGCCTCGGCTCGACCGGTTGCGCCGCCACGGATGCGCGGACGCATCTCTGGGCTCGCGCGGCTGCGGCATCATCGGTGACGTGGACCTCATCGCGCGTCTCCGGGTCATGAACCCCATCCCGCCCCCACCGACCTCGCCCCACGAGACGCGCGCCACGGGCTTCCTGCGCCCGGCCGTCTTCGGTGGCAGCGACGGCCTCGTCTCCAACCTGGCGCTGGTCATGGGCGTGGCCGGCGCTTCGTCGGACAACCAGGCCATCGTCATCGCGGGCATCGCGGGCTTGCTGGCGGGCGCCTTCTCCATGGCCGTCGGCGAGTACATCTCCGTGCGGTCGCAGCACGAGCTCTTCGATGCCCAGCGGCGCCTCCAGGTGGAGCAGCTGCGAATCGACGAGTCCGGCGAGCGCGCCATCCTGGAGGGCATCTACCAGGGGCGCGGCTTCAACCCGGAGGAAGCGCGAGCCATCGTGGGTACGCTCTTTGCGACGCCGGAACGCGCGCTCGACTCGATGATGCGCGACGAGGTCGGCCTGGACCCCAAGGCCATCGGTGGCCCGTGGGCCGCGGCCATCAGCTCCTTCCTCGCGTTCATCTCCGGCGCCATCATCCCCTTGCTGCCGTTCCTCCTGCTGACCGGGACGCCGGCGCTCATCGGCGGCGTCGCGATCTCGCTGGGCGCGCTCTTCCTCCTGGGCCTGGGGGTCAGTCGGCTGACCGGCCGCCCGCCGCTCCGCTGTGGACTGCGCCAGATGGGCCTGGGCGGCATCGCGGCCCTCATCACCTTCCTCATCGGCCAGGCCATCGGCAGCGCTATCTGAGGCGACCCGCGTCGCGGAGTGTCACGGCGACCGGCCTGACGGGGCGCGCAGGTGCCGATCCAAGAGAGATTCGTTCCCGTTCCGCGCCGGTCCCGCTGTCGAACCGCAACCTGCCGCTCGATAGACTCGCGATAGACATTGACAGCGGTCCCAGCCCCCGCGTGCCCGCCGTCGCGCGCCACATCCATCCGCCAGCCCACGTACAGGAGTCCCATGACCGCACGTCAATCGGCCATCGCCGCCATCGCCGGCCACCGGGTCGCGTCCACGCAGAAGTACCTGGAGCACGCCGGCGAGGCCATCTACGGCCAGTACGTGTTCCATGAGGATGCGCAGCGGGAATACCTCGCCAAGCCCATCTTCCGCAAGCTGCGCCAGACCATCGATGGCCACGAGCCGTTCGACCCCGGCATCGTCGATGCCGTGGCCCACGGCGTGAAGGAGTGGGCACTGGCGCACGGCGCCACTCACTACACGCACTGGTTCGTGCCCATGACGGGCGCCACGGCGGAGAAGCACGATTCCTTCCTGACGCCGATGGGTGAGGGCCGCACCATCGCCGAGTTCTCCGGCCGGAACCTGGTCCAAGGGGAGCCGGATGCCAGCTCCTTCCCCTCCGGCGGCATCCGCGCCACCTTCGAGGCTCGCGGCTACACGGCCTGGGACGTCACCAGTCCCATCTTCCTGCAGGTGGAGCCCAACGGCGTCACCCTCACCATCCCCACGGCCTACGTCTCGTTCACGGGCGAGGCGCTCGACCACAAGATCCCGCTGCTGCGGTCCCAGGAGGCCCTGGGCAGGCAGGCCCTGCGCATCCTGCGCTGGTTCGGCAACACGACGGCCACCCGGGTCCTCACGGCCATCGGGCCCGAGCAGGAGTACTTCCTGGTCGACCGGCGCCTGGCCGAGCACCGCCCCGACCTCGTGCTCACCGGCCGCACCCTCTTCGGCGCACCCTCGCCCAAGGGCCAGGAGCTGGAGGACCAGTACTTCGGCCCCATCCGCGAGCGCATCCTGGCCTTCATGATGGACCTCGACCGTGAGCTCTGGCGCCTGGGCATCCCCGCCAAGACCCGCCACAACGAGGTGGCCCCCGGCCAGTTCGAGATGGCGCCGGTCTACGAGCCCACCTCGGTCGGTTCCGACCACAACATGGTGGTCATCAGCACGATGCGCCGCCTCGCACTGCAGCACGGGCTCATGCTCCTCATCCACGAGAAGCCCTTCGCCGGCATCAATGGTTCAGGCAAGCACAACAACTGGTCGATGGCCACAGACGAGGATGAGAACCTCCTCGACCCTGGCAACGACCCGCATGCCAACGCCCAGTTCCTGGCCTTCCTGATGGCCGTCATCCAGGCTGTCGATACCCATGCCGACCTGATCCGCGCCAGCATCGCGGACGCCGGCAACGACCACCGCCTGGGGGCCAACGAGGCGCCGCCAGCCATCATGTCCATCTTCCTGGGCTCGCAGCTGGAGGACATCGTCGACCAGCTCGGCAAGGGCGGCGCCTCAGCCTCCAAGAAGGGTGGCTCGGTGGCGCTGGGTGTCACGTCGCTGCCGGTGCTCCCCCGGGACGCCACGGACCGCAACCGGACCTCGCCCTTCGCCTTCACCGGCAACAAGTTCGAGTTTCGCGCCGTGGGCTCGTCGGCACCCATCTACTGGCCGCAGACGGTCCTCAACACGGCCGTCGCGGATGCCCTTGAGGGCTTGGCCGACAAGCTTGACAAGCTCAAGCCGGGCGACTTCGAGGGCCTGACACGGATCCTCTCCGAGACGGTCAAGCGGCATCGGCGGATCCTCTTCGAGGGCAACAACTACTCAGAGGAGTGGCACGCGGAGGCAGTCACGAGGGGTCTGCCCAACAACCGCACGACGGTGGATGCCCTGCCGGCGCTGACCACCAAGAAGGCGATCACCGTCTTCTCCCGCCACGGGGTCCTCTCCGAGCGCGAGCTCACCGCCCGGGCGGAGATCAATTGGGAGCGCTACGTCAAGGTCAGCAACATCGAGGCCAGCTGCGCCCTGGACATGGCGCGCACGATGATCCTGCCGGCCGCCGTGCGCTACCTGGGTGAGCTCTCAGCGGCGGTCGCCTCGAAGGGCGTCACGGCCATCACCAAGCAGGTGGCGGCCAGCGTGGATGCCGTGGTCGGGGCCATCGACGAGCTCGAGCACGCCCAGCACGCCGCGCACGAGGCTGGATCACTGCAGGCAGAGGCACAGGCTTTCCGCGACCGGGTCATCCCGGCCCAGGAGGCCCTGCGCGAGGTCGTCGACGAGCTGGAGATGCTCGTCGCAGACGACCTCTGGCCGCTGCCCAAGTACCGCGAGCTGCTCTTCCAGTACTGAGTTCCTCCATCGCGAGAGGCGGCCATCGGCGCGGTGGCCGCCTCTCGCCGTTTCCAGGTCGCCGGGTGCTTCCTGACTGCCCCCCCGGCTACCGGGTGAACGGCTGGCGGCCGGGTGCGACACCGCCGGGCGCCGGGTACACGCACAGCAGCGTCAGTGGCAACGAGCCGGTGTTGCGGAATCCGTGCGCGCCGGACGGACCTGCCGGGCTGATGACCGTGCCACCCGGCGCGATGGGCGTCTCGCCGCCGTCCGCGTCCAGTGCCAGGCCATGCCCGGACAGGACGTACTGCAGCTCCATGACCGGGTGGTAGTGGAGCGGGACCTCATCGCTGATGGCCACCAGGACGGCGAAGAGCTCGGCGCCCGGCATCGACGAGTCGAGGATGCGGCTGACCGGCGCACTCGGGTAGTCAGCAGGAGCAGGGATGCCCTGGTCGGGTCCTCGATATGTGGAGCGCGGTCCGCTGAGCGGGCCCAGGTCAGTCATCATCGTCCCTCCTGTCAGGCCTGCGGTGATGGAGTCGCTTCCGGCACCGGGTCGCCCAGCACGACCGACGGGTCGGCGGCCAGGACGACCGGCACCGCGACGCGATATGGCGCGCCCTGCGTGATGACGGGCACGCCGGGCCCCGTCCACAGCGACAGGCCATCGGTGACGCGTGCCACCACGACATAGGCGACCGCCGCGTCGATGTCCTCCAGGAGGAAGGGGACGGAGAAGGCCAGCGACTCGCTGCTCGTGACGCGCTGTGCGTCGTAGGCGATGACAGCCCCGCTGTCGCCGCGGACCAGGAAGACCTCGCGGAAGGCGTTCGGCGAGAGCTCAGCCGGCGTGCCGATGATGATGCCGCTCACGTCGCCCTCAAGGATGTCCGAGCGATACGACAGCGGAACGATGAGACCGGACATGGGCGCACCCTCGGTGATGGCGGGAGTGCCCTCCCGGCTGATCCAGGTGTGGGGCCCGTCCATCATGGCGGCCATGACGCGGTAGCTGGCCGCCGGGTCGATCTGCGCCCAGTCGAAACCGATGGCGAAGGCCTGGGGCGAGGTCCCAGCGGCCACGTACTGTGTCACCGGGACGGCGCGCGTCCCGAAGGCACCGACCTCCAGGAGGCTCACGAAGACCTGCCGTTTGGCGGTCGCGGGCACCGGCTCACGGTAGGCCAGCACGCCGGACAGGAGGCCCGTCCCGGTGGTCGGGTAGCTCGCGCTGGCGGCTGGGGTGGGCGCGGGCGCCGGGGTCGGTGCCGGCGAAGGGCTGGCTACCGGTGCGGGGCTTGGGCTCGTAGCCGGCCCCGACGATACGAAGAGCTCCACGAGCGTGCCCGGTGGGACCTTTGAGGCCTTCACCGGGTCCGTCTTGAGGGCGGAGCCGGCCGGGATGGTGTCATTGGCCTTCCGCGTGCGCTCGCCCACGCGGAGATCGGCGTCGGTGATGGTGATGATGGCATCCGGCTCTGGCAGGCCCCTGACGTCGGGGACGGCGACCGGCTTGGGGCTTGGCGACGGTGAGGGACCGGTCGACACGACCAGGTCGACCTTGCGGTTGGGCTGAGTGCTGGTGCCGGCGGCGGGATCCGTCTTGATGACGGAGCCGGCCTCGATCGACTCATTGGCCTTGCGGGTGCGCTCGCCGGCCTTGAGGTCGGCGTCGTTGAGCTCGACGATGGCGTCGGCCTCGGGCATGCCCTTGACGTTGGGCACGACGACCGGGCTTGGCTTGGGGGTCGGCTTCGGTGTCGGGCCGGGCGTCGGCGTCGCGGCCGGCGTCGGGCTGGGCGTGGGCTCCGGGCCCTTGGAGATGAAGAGGTCGACGGCCGACTTGGGGGGCACCTGCGCGCCGGCGGCCGGGTCGGTCTTGGTGGCTGTGCCCTTGGGCGCGTTCTCGTTGAACTTGCGCTTGGTCGCGCCGACCTTGAGGTCACTGCTCTCCAGCGTGGTCACGGCCTGTGCCTCGGCCTGGCCCGTGACGCTCGGCACGGTCACGGGCGTGGGCTCCGGGCCCTTGGAGAGGAAGAGGTCGACGGCCGACGTGGGGGGCACCTGCGCGCCGGCGGCCGGGTCGGTCTTGGTGGCCGTGCCC
>JBFYUV010000160.1:0-8456 GCA_041299865.1 Chloroflexota bacterium | reverse complement strand
AGGGTCAGGGCCGGCATGTCGGCTGAGGCGCTGGCCGTCGCGCTGGCCGGCAGGTTGCCGCTCACGTCGGCCACGAACCAGACGTCGTTGACGCCCTGGCCGGTGGTCTGGCCGGCCTCGGTGTCACCCTGCCAGTAGTAGAGCGGGCGACCACGGTAGGTGGCCTGGAGCGCACCATCGGCCTGTGGGGCTGCCGCGAGTGTGCCGGTCACGCCTTCGCCTGCGGCCAGTGGCTGGTCCGCGGAAGCGAGGAGCGGCGGCCAGGCCACCAGGCAATCGCCAGCGCAGGCGCTCTGGCCCGGTGTCACGTCCTTGGCGAAGTAGTACAGGGTGCGTCCGTCGGGGCCCACGAGGTAGGTGCCGAGATCGTCGGTGGCGGTGCTTACTGTGACCTCGTCGTCCTGGGCCAGGCTCGCCAGCGGCATGGCCGCCGTGGCACTGAGGACCAGCAGCCCGGCCAGGGCCAGGCGGCCGATGGAGCGGCGCACGGCCGCGGGTTCGGTTCGGGTCATCTCGGTATCTCCTGTCGTTCTGTAGGGTGGTTCGTCAGGCGCTGAAGGTCGCCGTGCCCCGGCAGACCTCGCCGCTGCGTGGGTTGGTGGCGATGCCGGTGAAGCGGTCGCCGCTGCCGCCGGACACGACACGACGGGTCTCGAAGGACCCGGAGGGCGCCTGCGTGGTGCGCTGGCCGCTCCAGAAGCCGGTGCCGTTCTTCTTGAGCTTCACCTCCCAGGTCTGGCCGTTGCGGTTCTGGTCGACCTCGAACTCGACTTCCATGCGGCCGTTCTCCGGGCTCAGCTTGAGCTTCCAGTCCGTGCTCGCCGAGCAGCTGCCCGCACGGATGATGTCGCTGTCCTTGGCGGCAGTGCCCAGCGGCGCGGCCACCAGCACGGCGCTAGCCAGGAGGGTGGTGATGAGGGCCGTCCGTCGGCCCAGGATTCGTGTCGGCATCTTGGTCCTACTCCATCTGCAGCTCCCGGCCGCCTATGCGACCACGTATGAACGTGATGGTGCGCGAGGTCGGCCGCAGCGCGGAACGGGCGGCGGTCTGGAAATGCGTCGGACCTTGGTCCGATGCCGGGTCGGACGCCGGTCTCTACCCCGTGGCGGACGGCCCACCTACCATGGTCGGCGCATGTCCACCCCTGCCCAGGCCAGTCCCACGCCGCCCCGGGCCGGTCCACCAGCGCCGGCCGCCGGTCTGCTGCCCTCGCAGTCGACTCCGGTGGCGCCTGGCGGAAGCCTGCTTGGGTGGCTCGCCCGTCCCTGGCGCGCCGCCCGCTCGACCTCGCTCGCCCAGCGCTTCCTGCTCGCCAACCTGCTCATCCTGCTGGTGGCGGGCCTGACGGTCGGTGTCTGGGTGGGCGACCAGCTGGAGCGCAGCATCGTCGATCGCACGGCCTCGGTGACGGGGCTCTACGTAGAATCGATCATCGAGCCCAGTGTGGCCTCCCTGGCCGATGGCGGTGAGCTGACGCCCGCGGAGATCGCCGTGCTCGACTCGCACCTCGCCAACCCCCCGCTGGCCGACCGCGTCCGCTCACTGCGTCTCTGGTCCAAGGACGGCCAGGTCGTGTACAGCCCCAACGACGAGCTCATCGGCCAGGCCTTCCCGGTGGAGGGCAACCTCGCCAGGGCTTGGCAGGGCGAGGTGATGGCCTCGATGGACGACCTCTCCAGCGACGAGAACGCCTGGGAGCGTGCCCGCTGGGCTCGCCTCCTCGAGATGTACATCCCCGTTCGCGAGCGTGGCAGTGACCGCATCATCGCGGTGGCGGAGTTCTACCTGCCCCCGGCGGAGATCGACCAGCAGGTAGGCGAGGCGCGGCTCACGACCTGGCTCCTGGTGACGCTGGCCATCGTCCTCTCGGCCGTGCTGCTCTACGGCATCGTCAAGCGCGGCAGCGACACCATCGCGCGCCAGGAGGTGGCCCTCACCCGCCAGGTGGACGAGTTGACCGGGCTGCTGGAGGAGAACGCCGTCCTCAGCGAGCGCGTCAATTCGGCGGCGCAGCGCACCACCACGCTGAACGAGCGTGCCTTGCGCCGGGTGAGCGCCGACCTGCACGACGGGCCCGGGCAGATGCTCTCGCTGGCCATCCTTCGCCTGGACGCGCTGCGCACGCGCGCCGCGGATGGCCGTCCGGCCACGGCGGCCGATCTGACTGAGGTGGAGGAGGCGCTCCGGGAGGCCATGACCGACATGCGCGGCGTGGCGGCCGGACTGCGGATGCCGGAGCTGGCGCCGCTTGACGTGGAGGCCGTGGCCACCCGCGCCGTCCGCGACCACGAGCGCCGCAGCGGAGCCCGCGTCACGCTCAGCGTGGACGGCGCCCCGGCGGTCGTCTCGCTGCCGGTCAAGATCGCGCTCTTCCGAGCGCTCCAGGAGGGACTCTCGAACGCCACTCGCCACGGCGGCAGCCAGGCCATCCAGGTGTCGCTGACCTCGCGGCCCGCCGAGCGTCTGCACGGGGCGCCGGGCCTGGAGCTGGTCATCACCGACGACGGCTCCGGCTTCGACCCCGGGGACCTGGCCTCGACTTCCGGCCTTGGCCTGGCGGGCATCCGCGAGCAGGCCGAGATCCTGGGCGGTACCTTCTGGCTGCGATCCGAGCCCGCGAGCGGCACGCAGCTGCGCGTGTGGTGGCCCATCCTGGGTCACGAGGAGGAGGCATGAGGACCATCGCGACGGCATCGGGGCGGTCATGAGCGACGCCATCCGGGTGGCCGTGGCTGACGACCACCCCATGTTCCGGGCCGGGGTGGTGGGCTCACTCCGGGAGGTCCCGGGCATCGAGGTCGTGGGTGAGGCGGGAGATGCTGCGTCCGCGCTGATGCTCGCCCGCAGCGAGCTGCCGGACGTCATCATCCTCGACATCGCCATGCCCGGCAGCGGCCTGACCGCGGCCCGCGAGATCGCCGCGGCCTGCCCGGCCACGCGCATCGTCATGCTCACGGTCTCCGAAGACGAGGACGACCTGCTGGCGGCCGTGAAGTCGGGCGCCTCCGGCTACGTGCTCAAGGGTGCCGGGGCGGGTGAGCTAGTGAGCGTCATCCGCTCGGTCCACGCCGGCGAGGTGTACGTCGCGCCGGCCCTCGCCTGGGGCATGCTGCGTGAGCTGCAGACGCCGCGGACGTCGCCCTTCGACGAGCTCACCGAGCGTGAGCGCGAGGTCCTCGAGCTGGTGGCCGAGGGCCTCAGCAACCAGGAGGTCGGCGACCGGCTGGGCCTCGCCGAGAAGACCATCAAGCACTACATGACCAACATCCTGGGCAAGCTCCAGGTGCGCAGCCGCGTGGAGGCGGCACTACTCGTGGCTCGCGAAGGCTCGCCGGGCCCCAAGGGCTGAGGTTCGGCTGCGCGCTGGGTCAGCCCTGTCTACTCGGTCGGCGGCAGGAAGCCGTCGTAGTAGACCTCCGTGCTGGCGACATCGGGCTTCTTCTCCGACCAGCTCTCGAGCATGAAGTTGGCGTCGCCCGCGGCCGGGATGAAGTCGATATACGTGTTGTTCGCCCCGACCACGGCGCCCGATGCATCCCGATAGACCAGGTAGACGTTCACGGACTCGACCTGCGTGTCGTATGTGCTGCTGACGCGGCCGGTGGTCTTCGTGCCGGAATCGGTCACCTTGGTCTTCAGCTGGGAGAAGGTCAGGTCGCCAGGGATCTCAGGGACGTCCGTCCAGTCGGACTCGCTGTTGGCGACCACGACATCGATCTGCGTGGCGCCCTCGGCCTCGCCTCGGTAGCCCGTGATGGCGCCGGTCTGCCCCGGCAGCAGCGTCACGGAGCGGTCGTACGTGGACACGAGGCCGCCCTCGCCGTCGAGGAGGTCGACGCGCACGGGCATCCACGTGGCCGCCCAGCCGCTGGGGTTGGGATTCCGCAGCAGGGCGTAGTAGGCGGCTTCCTCCCCGCGCCCGAAGATCGCGCTCTCGACGACCTCGATGGGCAGCGGTGCGTCAGCTGCGACGTCCGGCTCGGTGGCCGGCTCGTCCACCACCGGCTCGGTCGCTGGCTCATCGACGGGCGGATCCCCGGTGGGCTCGTCCGCGACCGGCGCTGCCGGGGCGCAATCGCCGGCTGCGCCGACGCTGGAGATGGTGGCGTTGCCGGAGGCGATGGCCACGCTCAGGGATAGCACGTCCCAGCCGCTGTCAGGCGCCGTGCCAGCGATCGAGATGCAGAGTGGCTCGTCCGACCCAGCGCCCTGCGCGAACGTGCCGGCTGTTCCCGCCAACACGAGCAGGACGCACGCCGGTCCTGCGATCGCCATCCGTCGGATGTTCATCTTCCGCTCCCTTCTTGGCAGGCCATCGTCTGCGCCCGGGGGGCTGGGCGCTCTCGCACCGCTATTGTGCTCTTTGTGCCTTGGGTGGACGGCGCGCCCAGGACGACCCGACCACAATGCCCGGCATCGACACGGCTTCGCCGCCGGTGGATCGACACGGCCTCGCCGCTGGTGATCGGTGCGCTCGGCTGGGCAAGCTCCTGGCGGGCACGCGTGGAGGCGGCGCTGCCCGCGGCTCCCGAAGACCGACGATGCCTGAGGGGCTGAGTCCAGCAAGGGCGAACGCCCTCACTTCGGACCGCCCACGGTGCTATGGTCAGAGACGCGGACCATGCCGATCATCATCGCGATCCTCATCCTGGTGCTCACGGCGACCGTCGTGAACGGTCAGGATGCCGCGTCGCCATCCCCTCTCCCGGTTAACCCTGTCTGTGACTGGGCCTTCTCGCAGGCGGTCCGGCGCGCGCAGGTGAGCCCCGCTCCGGCCGTGCCCGCCGTGACTCCCGGACCCAGCGCCAGCCCCGGACCGAGCGATGGTGGACTCCTCGACGGCGGCTTCGTAGATCGAGCGTTCCTCGATGACGCCGTTCGCCTGTGCGCGGGTGTCGAGGACTGGGAGGCAGCTGCAGCACTCCACCCGGAGGCGCTTGGCGCGACGGATCCCCTGGAGTTCCTGGCCGAACGCTGTGCCGACTCGACGGCGGGACTGGAGGTCTACTCGACCTGCGTTTCCTTGACTCGGGCGCTCGCGACGCCTCCACCGACGCCCGTGCCCACGCCGATGCCGAGCTTGTCACCCGCGCCGTCGTCGTCCGCCGGTCAGTCAGCGTGGACCCCCGAAGCCCGTGCCCAAGCCCGCGAGTACCGGCAGCTGAGCCGGCGCCTGTACCGCGGCACCCTCCCGAACCAGCTGCTCAAGTACAGCATCGAGCGACTGCGAGCGTCCGGGGCCAGCGCAGGGACACGTGCTGCGGCGCGCCGCCGGGCCGCAGGGTACCTGACCGATGCCAGGCAGGACGTGCGTGCCCATCAGCGCTACCTGACACGGGTGCCGGCGCTGCTCTGCTATCGAGATGCGTATGCAGCCGATCGGGCGCTGGCCCGGCGCTCACTCGCCACGCTCCGTTCCGGCCAACTGGACGATTGGGATGGCCTCAGGAAGGCGTACGCGCGGTTCGGCCAGCGGCTGAACAGCTTCTTCGACGACTGCCGCTAGGGTTACGCCCGGCCCGAGCAGTGCTGGTCTCAGTAGGAGATGACCGTGAAGTCCGGGTCGGTGAGATAGGCCAGGACGCCTCCGGGTTCACCCATGGCGACGCCGTCGATGTAATCCTCGGCCGTGAGTCCGGCTTCCATCGAGCACATCGGACAGACGACGACTTGTCCACCGACCTGCATCAGCGCCTGGAGTCGCCCGTGGAGGTTCATCTCGCTGTTGCCTGCCGTGTCCGGCAGTCTCCCGGCGTCGGCGACGTAGACGCCGCGGACGTTCAGGAACAACACGGTCTCGATGCCCTCGGCCGCCGCCGTGGTGGCCAGTCCGATGGCCATGTTCGCGGTCCACGTGTCATCCGTCGCCAGGTTGACGAGCAACCCCCTCGCTGCCCCTGGCTCTGAACTCGGCTCGTCCTGGGCGATGGCGACCGCGACACCGAGCCCGATGGTGAGGCTCACGACGAGCGTCAGCACGGCGATCGGGCGTGCCAGGCGGCGCTTCGTGGTTCCGTTCATTCAATGGCCCCCTTCCGGTCATGACGGGAGGGACCCTCAGACGATCAGGGCCCCTGTCCCAGCGCATCGTCCTGCCAGTGGAAGGCATCACGGCAGTGCCGATGGTCACCGGCCCAGCCGCTGCTTGTCGCACGGGCCGGCACTGTGAGTCCTCCAGTCGCCCTGGGGTGGAGACGGCTGGCTGTCCCCGAGCTGCGTCACTGCAGGAGCACTCGCAGCGAACCCTGTTCCCCCCGCCGAGAGGCAGGCTGCTACCCTCGCCCAAGGCCCCGATGTTGCATGGACCCGCAGCCCGGAGGAACCGTGACGCGTACGAACGGACGAGGCGATCGACTGCTGATCGCCCTGCTGATCGCGGTCCTGCTGATGGTCGGCCCAGCCCTGGTCGCGGGTCCTGCGGTTCGGGGCGCCGACGCTGGCGAGTCACCTGCGCCGACGAGCGCATCGCCCGCAGCCGCGGCCGCCTCCCCGTCGGCCGCTCCGAGCGGATCGGTCACGCTCCCCGATACGCCCGCCGCGACCCGCCTGCAGTGGGTGCTCGACGCGCTCGACAGAGGGGCCGACCCTCTTGCCGTCGCGGAGATCAGCGACGCCTTCTCGCCCACGTTCCTCGCTCAGGTCACGACCGACCAGCTGACCCAGGTCTTCGCCCAGATCTCGGCCGCGGGACCCTTCACGGTCACGTCGTACACACCGTCGGCCGACGGCCTCCAGGCGGAGGCACGCCTGGACGGCCCGGGTGTCGTGCTCTCCGTGGGGATCGCTGTCGAGCAGGTCGCCCCGCACCTCATCGTCGGACTCGGCTTCGCGCCGGCATCCGCCTCCCCGACGATCGCTCCCATCGCGACCTGGGAGGCTGTCGATGTCGCGTTGCGGGGCCTGGTGCCCCAGCCCAGCGTGCTGGCGGCAGAGATCGTGGATGGGCGGTGCGTGCCGATCCACGCGCTCGACGCCGAGCGCAGCCTGGCCATCGGCTCCACGTTCAAGCTGTACGTCCTGGGCGAGCTGGCCCGCCAGGTAGCGGAGGGGACCGCGACGTGGGACGAGAAGCTCGCCATCCGCGATGACTGGAAGAGTCTCCCCTCGGGGAGGATGCAGGACGACCCCGCGGGAACGCGTCACACGCTCGAGGCGTTCGCGACCGGGATGATCTCCATCAGCGACAACACTGCCGCCGATCACCTCATCCACCGGCTGGGTCGTGAGCACGTCGAGGCGAACCTGTCCGCCATGGGGCACGCCGACCCATCGCTCATGACGCCGTTCATCACCGCTCGCGACCTGTTCGTCCTCAAGGCGACCGGCAACGCGGCGCTGACGAGTGAGTACCTCGCCTCAGATCCCCTTGGCCGGCGCACGTTGCTGGACGGGCGCGTCGCCAGCACCCTGATCGCCCTCACCGACCTTGGGGATTGGATCATGCCGCGGGACATCGACACGCTGGAGTGGTTCGCCAGCACGAAGGATCTGTGCGCCGCGATGGCGAAGCTGCGCGCCTTCGGCACGCAGCCCGGCTTGGCACCCGTCCTGGAGATCCTTGCCGTGAACCCCGGGATGCCGTTCGACCCGGCGCGATGGCCCTACGTGGGCTTCAAGGGCGGCTCAGAGCCAGGCGTGCTCCAGCTCACGTGGCTTGTCCGCCGCGACGACGATCGCTGGTTCGTGCTATCGATCACGGTCGACGACCCAGCCGATGCGACGGACCGAGCGGTGCCGACCGTGGAGATCGCACGGGAAGCCTTTGACCTGCTGGCAGAGGCTCCATAGCCAGCGCGGGCGCATCCGGTACCGGCCGACCGGAGCAGCTGGCAGCCGCCAGCGTCTACCACGTGATGAAACCACCAGGGAGCACATGGAGGACCCGACCGATGGCCGGCTCAGAGGGGCGATCAGCCAGCGATCCTCGGGTCTCGATGGTGGCCCGGGGCCGCGTCACGTGACAGCGATCCGCAGACCCGACGAGGTCGATCTGGCCCGGATCACCGCTGACAGGACGGTGCTCCTCGACCGGCTCCTCGATGTCGTCGAGCACGAGATCGTGCCCTTGACGAGGGCGGGCGTCCACGAAGGCAACAAGATCTTCGGTGGCGCGGTCCTTCGCAAGTCAGACCTCTCGACGGTCGTGGCGGTGACGAACCGGGAGAGCGTCAACCCCCTCGATCACGGTGAGATCGCCACCATCAACGCCTTCTACGGCATCCCGCTGGGCGAGCGACCCCGGGCCGCTGAGACGATCTTCCTGAGCACCCACGAGCCCTGTCCGCTGTGCCTGGGTGGCCTGACCTGGGGCGGCTGGGACAACTTCTTCTACCTCTTCAGCTACCAGGACACGAAGGATGCCTTCAGCATCCCGCACGACATCCTCCTGAACGAGGAGATCTGGCGGGTGAAGGAGGGCGAGTACGACCACAAGAACCGCTACTGGTGCGCCTGG
>JBFYUV010000159.1:0-25027 GCA_041299865.1 Chloroflexota bacterium | reverse complement strand
CAGCCGACGGTCACGGGCGTGGTGACCGTCGAGCCGGGCCGCCTGCTGGGTGAGCGGACGATGGCCATCCAGGACGGCACTGCAGGCGTCTTCGTGCGACTACCCGATGGCTACCCGCTAGCTGAGATGCCACGCGGCCGGATCGTGCAGGTGCACGGCGAGCTGTCCGCCCCCTATGGCAACCTCGAGATGCGCCCGCTCGATGTGGGTGATGTGGTCGCCATCGGCAGTGGCGGCCTGCCCACGCCCGTGCCGGTCACCAGTCAGGGCATCAACGAAGCCTCGGAAGGCCTGCTGGCCACGGGCGGCGGGATCGTCGTCCTGGTCGAGCGAGGCACGAGTGGTTCCTTCTCCGTTACGGTCCGCGACGACGAGGGTACGGCGCGGGTCTACGTGCACGCCGCGCTGGGCCTGGACGCGGCGAGCGTCCAGAGAGGACAGCGCCTCGCGGTGACTGGCATCGTTGGCCAGCGCGCCAGCGGGGCCGGAGCCGCTGACGGGTACCGCCTCTGGCCGAGGGACGGCGCGGACATCGAAGCCTCCGTCTCGGCACCCCCCACGGCGACGCCGCGTCCCGATCCCGGTCGCCCTGGCAGCCAGCCGCCCCGGGGGCGACCTCCGCGGGCCCGCATCCGGGATGCCGCCCCAGGTGACAGCCTGACCATCGTCGGCACCGTGACCTCGGCCTCGGGCCTCATCGACTCAGAGGGACGACGAGTCACCGTCGAGGACGGTAGTGGCGCCATCCTGGTGCGCTACCCGAACGGAACCGTGCCGGCCCGCGTGGGCACCGTCATCCGCGCCTACGGCGAGGTGGGCACCTGGTACGACGGCCGGCAACTCGAGGCTGAGGAGGCGCCCCGTCGAATGCGGCAGGGCAGCGCCGTCCCAACCATCCTGCACCGGCCGCCGGAAGTCAGCGACGAGTGGCGACTCGTGGCCGTCACAGTGCGCGTCCTGGATGTGGAGCGTGACGGTGACACGTGGCGAGCGGAGGCGACGCTCGGAGCCGCCGGCGACCTGCCCATCGTCGGCCTATCCGGCAGTGGCACGTCGGCCGACGGGCTGGAAGCCGGCCGCGCGGCGCGCATCATCGGCATCGTCAAGCGCGCACACCCCAGCGCATCGGACCAGCGCCTCAGCATCGCCCCTCGGTCGGGCCAGGACATCGAGCTGGGGCAGGTCACGCCCGGCGAGACCGCCGACGCGAGTGGCCTGGGCGGCGACCCCGACCAGGGTCAAGCTGCCAGGGGCGGCGGGTCCGCCAGCGAGAGCGTCACGGTGCCGTCGGCCACCCTCGATGCGCTGGCTGGTCTCGCCGACAGGCTCGTCCGCGTCGGTGGCCGCGTGGAGCGGATCGACGGCCGCCTGCTCACGCTGGACGACGGGACGGCGGAAGCCGCCGTGCGCCTGGCTGCCTCTGTCGCGCCGTTCGAGCCGGCCCTGCAGCTCGACGAGGTCCTCAACGTTGTGGGCCGGGTCCGCGGTCGGCTGGGCGGCCGGCTGGAGGTCGTGGTGCGCACGGGCGCAGACGTCCGCCGGGCGGTCGTCTCGGCTCCGGCCAAGGGCGTGTCGCCCGCGGAGATGACGACGTTGACGTCCGCCGCTCTGCCCGAGGCCGCGACGGCCGCACTGTCGACCGGGAGTCGCGACCCAGCGAGCGGCTCGTCACTGCCACTGCTGCCCCCACTGGCGGTGGCGCTGGCTGGGCTGGCCGTGCTCCTGCTGGGCGGAGCAGCCGTGTCCCAGGGGTGGCTTCGCCTGAGTGATCGATGGCGCATGCCTGGCCGGGTTACCCCCGCACAGAGGGGCAGCGGTGATCCGAACGGCACCGCGGACGGCGTGCGCATCGGCCCTGCCTGACGACGTCCGGCTGCCTAGACTTCTGGTACGGATCCCGTTGGGGACAGGGAGGTCCTCAGGGTCAGAGAGGAGGCCGCCAAGGCAGTTCCAGTCAGGGTCTTGGTCAGAGATTGCAGAACAACGGAGGATGAACGTGAAGAGACCATTCGTAGCGCTCGGGTCGGTCGCGGTGCTGATGCTGGCCATGGTGCCGGCGGCCAGTGCTCAGGACGATGAGCTCAACATCGCGTTCCTGCCAGGCGTCGAGGATCCGTTCTATCGCGTGATGGAGAAGGGCATCAAGGCGGCTGGCGAGGACTTCGGCCTCGACATCCAGATCGCCCAGTTCCCGGCCACCTGGGGCACCTCGGCACAGGACCCCATCCTGAGCGCGCTCAAGGGCCAGGGTAACCTGGACTACATCATCACCGCCCCGGTCAGCACCGAGGAGATGATCGCGCCGCTGCAGGATGCGGTGGACTCCGGCACCAAGATCATCACCGTGGACACCTTCCTGGGTGATGGCGACTACGCCGGCGGCCCCGTGACCTTCCCCATCTCCTACATCGGCTCGGACAACCAGGAAGGCGGGCGCATCGCCTGCAGCGCCATCGCCGAGGCTATCGGTGGCGAGGGCAAGGTCTACATCCAGAACACCAACCCAGACGTCAGCTCGGTCTCCGATCGCAGCATCGGTTGCCGTGAAGTGCTCGGCGAGTACCCCGGCATCGAGATCGTCGGCGAGGAGTACAACCTTGACGACGAGGCCACGGGCGTCCAGCAGACGGCTGCCATCCTGGAGCTCCATCCCGACCTGGCCGGCATCTTCGGCGTCAACGTGTTCAGCGCGCAGGGCGCCGGCACGGCCGTCTTGAACGCAGGCCTCGGCGGCGAGGTGCAGATCGCGGCCTATGACGCCACGGCGCGGGCTATCGAGCTGCTCAACGATGGCAATGTCCAGCTCGTCCTGGCGCAGAAGCCCTTCGACATGGGCTACCTGGGCGTGGCCTTCGCGGTCGCGGACCACGCGGGCGTGACCAGCATCCCGAAGCACGTGACGACCGGCTTCGCCATCATCGACGCCGAGAACGTCGATGATCCCGAGGTCTCGCGCTTCATCTACCAGGTCGAGTAGCCAGCCGTCGCAGGGTCCATCGGGACACTGCGACCTGAGGCGTGGGGTGTCCATCTTGGCGCCCCACGCCTGTTCGAAAGGACGATGCCGGTGACTGGAGCGGCCACCGAACCTGGGGGCAGGACCACCACCTCGATCGATAGGCGCAAGCGGCTCGTGCTCGCGATCAGCCGTGGCTGGGCCTGGGTATTCCTCTTCAGCCTCATCGCCTTCTTCGCCATCAGCGTCTACATCACGCAGGACATCAACTTCCTCAACCTGCGCAACACGCAGCTCATCCTGAGCACCATCGTCTCAGTGCTGCTGATGGGTCTTGGGCAGACCTTCGTCATCATCTCAGGCGGCATCGACCTCTCGGTGGGCTGGGTCATGGGCCTCGCCTCCGTCGTATCGGCCAAGGTGACCGTGGAGCTCATGGCTGCCGGTCAGGAGGAGGTGCCGGCCATCGCCGCTGGCTTCGTGGTCGCGCTGGCCTCGGCCGCCCTGGTGGGCCTCACCAGCGGCCTCATCATCGCCAAGCTCCGCGTGCCCTCGTTCATCGTCACGCTGGGCATGGCCTTCATCGTGCGCGGCGCAGCCCTCATCGTGTCCGGTGGCAACACCGTGGGCGGACTCCCGGACGGCCTGCGCAACTTCGGCAACGAGTCACTGTTCTACTGGACCCACGGCGAGGGCGGCGGCCTGGCCGTTCTCTACCGGCCGGATGTCGCCGGCGACTCGCTGCGAAGCATGGATCGCGTGTTGCCCTGGCCAGTGCTGGTCACGGCCGTCACGGTGGGCGTCGCCATGTTCCTGCTGCACAAGACCCAGTTCGGACGACATACGTATGCCATCGGTGGCAACCGGGAAGCGTCGGTGCGGGCAGGCGTCCCTGCCGACCGCATGACGATCCTCATCTTCACGCTCTCGGCGATCACGGCGGGCATGGCAGGCATCCTGTACACGGCGCGCTTCTCCGGTGGCTCGGCCATCGCCGGCGACCCGCTCCTGCTCAACTCCATCGCCGCGGTCATCATCGGCGGTGTGAGCATGTTCGGCGGGCGCGGCAACATCATCGGGACCGTCATCGGCTCGCTCATCATCGCCATCCTGGTGACCGGGCTCATCATGCTGCAGGTGGATCCCTTCTGGCAGTGGGTCGTGGTGGGCATCGTGGTCATCCTGGCCGTGGTCATCGACCAAGCCAGGGATCTCGTCGTAGGAAGGGCGGAGAGCCAATGAGCGAGCAGAAGACCAAGAGTCAGGAGCCCAAGCTCGCGGTTCGAAACCTCGTCAAGCGTTTCGGGGGCCTGACGGCCGTCAATGATGTGAGCCTGGACATCTACCCCGGGGAAGTGGTGGGCCTCGTCGGTGACAACGGCGCCGGCAAGTCCACGCTCATCAAGTGCGTCTCAGGCGTCCACCATCCCGACGCAGGGCAGATCTTCTTCGACGGCCAGGAGGTCCACTTCTCCCGCCCTATCGAGGCGCGCCAGGCGGGCATCGAGACCATCTACCAGGACCTGGCCCTGGCTGGCAACCTGGACGTGGCCGCCAACATCTTCCTCGGCCGCGAGGTCAAGAAACGCCATCTGCTAGGTGCCGTCCACACGCTGGACGAGAAGGGCATGCGCGCCGAGTCGGATTCCATCCTCGACCGGCTGGGCATCCAGATCCCCCAGATGCGTCTGGAGATCGAGAAGCTCTCAGGCGGGCAGCGGCAGGCCGTGGCCATCGCCCGGGCGATCTACTGGAACGCCCGCATGATGATCATGGACGAGCCCACCAACAACCTGGGTGTGCCCGAGCAGCGCAAGGTCATGGCGCTCATCGCCACGCTCCGGGAGACCGGTGTGCCGGTCATCCTCATCAGCCACACGCTTCCGGACGTCTTCGCCATCACCGACCGCATCGTCATCATGCATCGCGGCCGGAAGGTGGCAGAGATGCCCACCGCGGAGACCGACACGACCGAGGTGGTCGAGTACATGGTCGGCGCGCGGGAGCAGCACGTCACGGAGGCCCCGGCCGCGGCCCTCGCCTGAGCGCCGCTCCGTGCCCGGCAGTCCGCTGGCACGCAGTGCGGAGGCCCGCCGCTCAGCCGGATGGCAGGTCGTGCCGGCCTATGGCTGCGCCTCCGCGACGTGCCGGTCCACGAGCTCGGAGATGCCGTGGATGATGGTGATGTGCATCTCCTGGATGCGTGCCGTCTCCGCGGACGGCACGCGCAGGCTGTGCTCGGCGGCAGCGCCGACCGGCCCCCCGGTGGCGCCCGTCAGGGCCCACGTGCGGGCGCCGCGCTGACGCGCCGCGCGCAGGCCGCGGGCCACGGACTCCGCTCCGCCGCTGGTGCTGAGGCCAACGACCACGTCCGCCGGACCACAGAACGCCTCCACTTGGCGCTCGAAGATCTCGTCGTAGGAGAAGTCGTTGGCGATGGCCGTGAGGGTCGAGGAGTTGGCGGTCAGCGCCATGGCCGGCAGGGCGCGCCGCGGGCGGCGGAAGCGGCCCGCCAGCTCGGCCGCGAAGTGCTGGGCGTCCGCGGCGCTGCCGCCGTTGCCGAAGACGATGAGCTTGCCCCCGGCGTCGAGCGTGGCGCAGATCTGGCGAGCCAGCTCGATGACGGCCGGCAGCAGGTGGGCTCGTGTCGCCACCGCCACCGCCATGTGTTCCTCGAGGATGGCGTCCAGGATCGCCGTGTCATCGTCCATGCGGTCATGGTACGGGCTGCCGAGGCACATCTGCCGTGCGTGGCGGCTTGACGCTCGCCCGTCGCGGTGACTATGGTTCCGCGAAGCCCTCGCGCCCCGCGAGGCGAAGGAGAAGGAGTCACCGTGCCTGACGCGGACCCGCTGGTCTCGCCGCCTGACACGGGGCGCCAGTACCACATCGACCTCGCGCCAGGCGAGGTGGCGGACTTCATCCTCCTGCCCGGCGACCCGGACCGCACCGACCGGCTCGCGGCGCTCCTCGACGTGGTCCAGGTGCAGCGCCGCCACCGCGAGTTCCATTCCGTCACCGGCACGCACCGCGGGCTGCGCGTCTCGGTGATCTCCACCGGCATCGGTGCAGACAACGTGGAGATCGTCATGGCCGAGATCCTGGCCATCACGTCGCGGCCCACGTTCGTGCGCATCGGCTCCTGTGGCGTGCTGCGGGAGGACATCGCCATCGGCGACCTCGTCGTCACGACCGGCGCGCTCCGCATGGAGGCCACGACGTCCTACTACGTGGACGACGGCTACCCCGCCGTGGCCGACTACGCCGCCGTGGCCGCGCTGCTTGAGGCGGCCGCTCGCACCGGCCATCGTGCCCACCCGGGCCTGACTGCCACGGCGCCCGGCTTCTACGGTGCCCAGGGTCGCCCCATCCCGCACCTGCCACTGCGCTACCCGGACCTCGCCACGCACCTGGCTGCCCAGGGCGTCGTGAACTTCGAGATGGAGGCCTCCGCGGTCCTGTCGCTGGCCGCCCTGGCGGGCTGCCGCGCCGGCGTCGTGTGCACGGTCTTCGCGCAGCGCACCAGTGGCGCGTTCGCCTCCGCTGAGCAGCGCTGGGCGGCGGAGGAGGGGCTCATGGAGACCGGCCTCGAGGCGCTCCACGTGCTGGCCGAGATGGACGAGCAGCGGTCACGGGCTGGCGAGTTGCACTGGCGTCCGTCACACTGGGCGCCGAAGATGGCACTCTAGTAGGGCCACGGATGGCAACCTGACTGATCGAAGGTCGAGATCCGGCAGATGACCGGGTCCCAGAGGGTGCCGGGTCACAGCATCAAGGACCCGGAGGGATAGGAGGAACGGGATGGCCGAGGCGTATTGCGTCAAGGACAAGCAGAAGGTCGAGATCCAGAACCCGCAGAAGATCACCATGAAGAATGGCAAGCCGGCCACCAAGGGCACCTGCCCGATCTGCAAGGGCAGCGTCTTCCGCATCGGCGGCTGATCCCTCTCCCTGACGCGAAGCTGTGACCCCGGTCGATGAGGCCGGGGTCGCTGGCTGTCTCTAGACTGATGACTCAGAGCGACGCTGACATCCGTCAGCGGCCATCACCACGACAGGGTCACCACAGCACGCATGCCCGGCACATTCGTGACGACGACGCTCAGCGGACCGGTCCTGGCCCTCGACCTCGGTGGCACCAATGCCCGGGCTGCCGTGGTCCTGCCGGACGGGCGCATCGCCACCCGCCATGCGGGCTCGACGCCCATGGCCGAGGGCAGGGCGGCCGTCGTCGACTATTGCCTGGGACTGTTGCGGGCCGCACGTGACGAGCACCTCGCTGCCGGAGGCAGCTCGCCCCTGGCCGTGGGCATCGCTGCGCCCGGGCCTCTCTTCCCGGGCACGGGTACCCTCATCGACCCGCCCAACCTGCGTGGCGACTGGTGGGGCTTCCCCCTGGCCCCTGTCATCGGCGACGCGCTGGGGTTGCCCTGGGCCCTGGGCAAGGACACCAACGTCAACATCCTCGGCGAGCGTGACTTCGGGGCCGGCGAGGGGTCAGGCGACCTCGTCTACCTGACCATCTCGACGGGCATCGGCGGCGCTGCCATCAGTGGCGGGCAGCCCATCGTGGGTCCCGACGGCGTGGCCGGCGAGCTCGGGCACATGACCGTGGACATGGATGGACCGACGTGCGGCTGCGGCGGCATCGGCCACCTGGAGGCCGTGGCCTCAGGCACCGGCATCGCCAACGCGGCGCGCGCGGTCCTTGAGAGTGGCGCCACAGCGCCTGAGCTGGCGCGCATCGCCGCCCGTATCGCGCCGCAGCCGTTGAGCGCGGTGCACGTCACGGAGGCGGCCGAGCGCGGCGATCACGCCGCAGCCGTCATACTGGAGCGAGCCCGGCGTGCCGTGGCCGTCGCGGTGGTCTCCATCGTGAACGTCTTCGGCCCTGACATGGTCATCCTGGGGGGCGGCATCACGCTCGCCTGGGGGGAACTGCTCATCGCACCCGCCCGCGAAGCGGTGGCGAGAACGGCCTTCCGTATCCCGGGGCAGCGCGTGCGAGTCGTACAGGCTGCCCTCGGCGATGACGTCGGGCTCATCGGCACGGTGCCTCTCGTCGCATCGGCCCTGCCTGGACTGGTCGCGCTCAGCGACCATGCTGGTGCGGCTGCCGGCTGAGCGGGCGCGACCATATCGTGTCAGGACCCGGGGGTCGCCACGCGCGGCACCGGCTGACTGGCCAGTCGAATAGATGTCCTGCTGCGGCCCGGTGAAATGGCTGGGCGCAGCGCCACAGCAAGGAGACCATCCATGACAACTCGTGTCGGCATCAACGGTTTCGGCCGCATCGGCCGCCAGTCCCTCAAGGCCCTCATCGAGCGCACCCCGGAGGTGGAGGTCGTGGCCGTCAACGACCTCGTCTCCACCGAGATGAACGCCCTGCTCTTCAAGCGCGATTCGACCTACGGCATGTTCCAGGGCACCGTGGAGCACACCGCGGACGCCATCATCGTGGATGGCAAGGAGATCAAGGTCCTCTCGGAGAAGGATCCCGCCAACCTGCCATGGGGCGACCTGGGCGTCGACATCGTCATCGAGTCCACGGGCCGTTTCACCGACGCTACCGTGGCCGCGGGGCACATCCAGGGCGGCGCCAAGAAGGTGCTCATCAGCGCCCCCGCCAAGAACGAGGACGTCACCATCGTCCTGGGCGTCAACGAGGACCAGTACGACTCCAGCAAGCATCACATCATCAGCAACGCCAGCTGCACGACGAACTGCCTGGCGCCGGCGGCCAAGGTCGTCCATGACGGCTGGGGCATCAAGCGCGGCCTGATGAACACCATCCACTCCTACACCAACGACCAGGTCGTCCTGGACGTGGCCCACAAGGACCCTCGCCGTGCCCGCTCCGCCGGCCAGAACATCATCCCCACCACGACCGGTGCCGCCAAGGCCCTGGCCCTCGTCATCCCGGAGCTGAAGGGCAAGTTCGACGGCTTCAGCCTGCGCGTCCCCACTCCCACCGTGAGCGTCGTGGACTTCACCGCTGTGCTGGAGAGGCCGGCCACGGTGGAGGAGCTCAACGCGGCCTTCCGCGCCGCCGCCGCCGGGCCTATGAAGGGCATCCTGGGCGTCGAGGACGGCAAGCTCGTCTCCATGGACTTCAAGGGTGACGACCGCAGCTCGATCATCGACGCGCCGTCGACGATGAGCCTGGGCGGGGACTTCATCAAGGTCATCGCCTGGTACGACAACGAGTGGGGCTACAGCTGCCGCGTCGCCGACCTCGTCAAGTACATGGCCGAGCGTCTCGCCTAGAGCGCCGATCGAGCACCTCGAGCCCACCACCATGGACAAGCTCACCGTCCGTGACTTCGACCCGCAGGGCAAGCGCGTCCTCATGCGGGTCGACTTCAACGTCCCCATCGAGGATGGCAGGGTCCGGGATGACTCCCGGATCCGCGCCGCCCTCCCCACCCTTGCCTACCTGCTCGAGCACGGTGCCTCCGTCGTGCTCATGAGCCACCTCGGGCGGCCCAAGGGCAAGTTCAGCGACTCGCTGCGCCTGCGCCCCGTGGCCCAGCGGCTCTCGGAGCTCATCAAGCGGCCGGTCCCGGCCACCGGCGACGCCATCGGCGCCGGCACCGTGGACGCCGTCAAACGCATGAAGCCGGGTGAGCTGCTGCTCCTCGAGAACCTCCGCTTCCACGCAGAGGAGGAGGCCAACGACCCGGACTTCGCCGCCGCACTGGCCAGCTACGGGGACATCTACGTCAACGACGCGTTCGGCACGGCGCATCGCGCCCATGCTTCCACCGTCGGCGTGGCGGAGATCCTGCCGGCCTACGCGGGCCTGCTCATGGAGCGCGAGATCCGCAACCTCTCCCTGCTGCTTGAGGACCCCGCACGGCCCTTCGCGGCCGTCATCGGGGGGGCCAAGGTCTCTGACAAGATCAAGGTCCTCGAATCGCTCCTCGACCGGGTCGACAAGCTCGTCATCGGCGGCGGCATGGCCAACACCTTCCTGGCTGCCCAGGACTACGGGGTGGGCAAGTCGCTCCTCGAGCGCGATCGCGTCGAGGACGCCCAGCGCATCATGGCCAGCGCCGCCGAGCGCGGCGTGGACCTGCTCCTGCCCACGGACGTCGTGGTGGCCAAGGAGGTCACGCGGGGAGCCGAGCACAAGGTCGTGTCCGTCAAGAAGATCCCCAACTCGTGGTCCGCGGTCGACGTCGGCCCCGAATCGCGGGTGGCCTTCGAGGCGGCCCTGGCCGACGCCCAGACGGTCCTCTGGAATGGCCCGCTGGGCGTCTTCGAGGTGCCCACCTTCGGCGACGGCACGCGCTCCATGGCGCGTTTCCTGGCCGATCGCGCGGAGGCCGGTGCCTCGGTCGTGGTCGGCGGCGGTGACTCGGTGGCCGCCATCGAGGAGCTCGGCCTGGCGCCGCGCTTCACACATATCTCGACCGGCGGCGGCGCCTCGCTCGAGTTCCTCGAGGGACGCGAGCTGCCGGGCATCAAGGTCCTCCAGGACCGCAAGCCGGAAGTGGTGGCCTGATGACCAACATCGACTACATCGACGCCCAGGAGATCCTCGACTCGCGAGGCAACCCCACCATCGAAGTGACCGTCGTCCTCGACGACGGCGCCGTGGGTCGCGCGGCCGTGCCCTCGGGTGCTTCCACCGGCGCCCACGAGGCCGTCGAGCTGCGCGACGGCGACAAGTCGCGCTACAACGGCAAGGGCGTCCAGCAGGCTGTCGCCAACGTCGTCGAGACCATCGCCCCGGCCATCCTGGGCGAGGATGCCTCGGACCAGGGCGCCATCGATGCCCTGCTCATCGAGCTGGACGGCACCCCCAACAAGGGCAACCTGGGCGCCAATGCCGTGCTCGGCGTGTCGCTCGCCTGTGCCCATGCGTCAGCCGTGTCCTTCGGCCTGCCGCTGTACCGCTACATCGGTGGCGCGGGCGCCTGGACGCTGCCCGTGCCCATGTTCAACATCCTCAACGGGGGGCAGCACGCGGCCGACTCCACGGACTTCCAGGAGTTCATGGTCATGCCGGTCGGCGTGGACAGCTTCGCCGAAGCGCTTCGTGCGGGCTCGGAGATCTTCCACGCCCTGAAGGCGGAGCTGCACGACCGTGGCCTGGCCACCGGCCAGGGCGATGAAGGCGGCTTCGCACCGACGCTGCCCTCCAACCAGGCGGCCATCGAGACGGTCCTGCGGGCCGTCGAGCGGGCCGGCTACCGGCCCGGAGACCAGGTCGCCATCGCGCTCGACCCGGCCATGACGGAGCTCGTGGATGGTGAGCCCGATGCGGAAGGCGAGCTCACCTACAGGCTGGCCAAGGAAGGCCGCTCGCTGAAGACCAGCGAAATGGTCGACTTCTGGGCCGACTGGATCGCCCGCTACCCCATCGTCAGCCTCGAGGACGGCCTCGCGGAAGATGACTGGAAGGGTTGGAAGCTGCTCACCGAGCGGGTGGGCGAGCGCTGCCAGCTGGTCGGTGACGACCTCTTCGTGACCAACCCCGAGCGCCTCGCTCGCGGCCTCGAGGAGGGCTCGGCCAACGCCATCCTCATCAAGCTCAACCAGATCGGCACGCTCAGCGAGACGCTGCGCACGGTCGACCTGGCGCGCTCCAACGGCTGGGGTGCCGTCATCAGCCATCGCTCCGGCGAGACCGAGGACACCACCATCGCCGACCTGGCCGTAGCCACTAACAGCGGCCAGATCAAGACGGGGGCCCCGTCGCGGTCGGAGCGCGTGGCAAAGTACAACCGCCTGCTGCGCATCGACGCGGAGCTGGGCGACATCGCCCGCTACCCGGGTCGCAGCGCCCTGGCCGGCGCCTAGCGCGGCGGCCCTGTGCACGAAGGGCCTCGCACCGACGAGGCCGGCCCGGCCGTCGATCCGAGCGGAGCGCCGGTCGAGGACGCCGGCCTTGGTGAAGACGTCATGGAGGGCACCCGACCGGCTTCCGGTCGGGTGCTCGACCGTGGTGCCGTCTACGCCGCCATGGTCGGCCTGGGCATGGCCGTCACCATCGCCATCTCGTTCGCGCTGGTGGTGGCCGTCCAGTCCCTGGTCTTCATCTCGGCACCCGTGGCGGGGGCCATCATCGGCTTCTACGCCAATCACAAGTCAGAGCGCTGGCGCCCGCGCTGGCGGCTCTTCGCCAATGCCGGCTTCGCCGGCTTCGTGACCGGGCTCAGCCTGGCCCTCATGTACGTGGGCATCCGCCTGCTCTTCATCTATGCCGATTCCGGATACCGGCCGGAGCCCATGGGTGGCCAGCTGGACTGCGCGATGGGCCCGGACTGCTACTACGCCCGTCTCGTCGACGAGGGTGAGGGCGCATCGCTGGCGGCTGAGGGCATCGAGGACGCGGCCGCGCTGGAGGGGGCCATCTGGATCGAGCTGGGTCAGTGGCTCGTCATCCTCACGGGCCTGTCTCTGGCCGGAGCACTGGCAGCCGCGACGTGGCGCGCGGTGCGCGCGCCACCGCCGGGCGCGATGCCTGACTCATGAAGAAGCGGCGGTCCGCGAGGCTTGGAGGGACCGCCGCGCTCGGTCTGCAGATAGGGGATGGTCCCCGGCTACGACTTTGTCTTGCTCGCGCTCGACTTGCTGGTCGCGGCCTTGGCCGACGTCGTGGACTTGGCCGCACTCGACTTGCTGATCGCGGCCTTGGCCGACGTCGTGGACTTGCTCGCACTCGACTTGGCGGTCGTGGCCTTGGCCGACGTCGTGGCCTTGGCGCTGCTCGGCTTGGCTTTCGAGGACGTCGCCGCGGACGCCTTGGTGGCGGCCGTAGCCTCTGCGCTGCGGGTCGACTTGGAGAGCGCGGCGCGGGCCTTGCCGGCAGCGGTCTGCTCGCCCTTGGCCTTGCTGGCCTTGCCAGCCGCGATGCGCACCTTGGCGGCCTTGGCTGCCGCGCTCTTGCTGACCTGGCGCTGTGGCTTGGTGGACGAGGCCAGGACCTCACCCCCCATGACCGCGTTGACACGCAGCATCAGGCGGCTCTTGCGGCGCGCAGCGTTGTTGGGGTGGATGGCACCCACCTTGGCAGCGTGGTCCAGCGCGGAGGCTGCCTCCGCCACGGCCTTGCGGGTCGCGTCGGCGTCGCCAGCGATGGCCGCTTGGAGGGCGTCCTTGACCTCTGTCTTGGCGGCCGAACGGCGCGGCTGCAGGATGGCGTTGCGGCGGTTTGACTGACGGACGCGCTTGAGGGCCTGGGGCGTACGAGCGCCGGACCAGCCCCGCGATGAATGGGCCAAGGTGTTTTGTCCTCGATCAGGTCTGGGTGGTGAGGTGGCGCGGTGTCTGCCACCTGGCGGGCACAGAGTGCCACCCTGCGGCGCTGACGCGCGCGACGCTGAATGGTAGCGCACGCCGGCAGCGCGCGCCAGCACGTCTCATGCGGGTTACAGCCCCCCGGGAGCATCGCCCGCTTCAGGAGCATTTGCCTTGTTAGAATCGCGCAGCCCCATGGAACGGATCCCCCAGGCGCGCCTGCGCAACTTCTCGATCATCGCCCACGTCGACCACGGCAAGTCGACGCTGGCCGACCGTTTCCTGGAGGTCACGCACACCCTCGACAAGCGCCAGATGGTCAGCCAGGTCCTCGACAGCATGGACCTCGAGCGCGAGAAGGGCATCACCATCAAGGCGCGCGCCGTGCACCTGGAGCACATCGCCCGCGATGGCCTGCGCTACGGGCTCAACCTCATCGACACGCCCGGCCACGTCGACTTCTCCTATGAAGTCAGCCGCAGCCTGCAGGCCTGCGAGGGCGCCGTCCTCGTGGTCGACGCCGCGCAGGGCATCGAGGCCCAGACCTTGGCCAACGTCTACCTGGCGCTGGCGCAGGGCCTCGTCATCATCCCCGTCCTCAACAAGATCGACCTGCCCTCGGCCCAGCCGGACGTCGTCATCGAGGAGCTCGAGAACGTGCTGGCCATCCCGCGCGAGGAGGTCATCCTCGTCTCGGCCAAGGACGGCACCAACGTGGAGGCGGTGCTGGAGGCCATCGTGCAACGGGTGCCGCCGCCCAAGGGCGACCCGACCGCACGGCTCCAGGGCCTCATCTTCGACTCGCACTACGACGCCTACAAGGGCGTGGTGGCCTACGTCCGCCTCGCCCAGGGCACCCTCCGGGCGGGCGAATCCATCCGCCTGGTGGCCTCCGGCGCGGAGAGCGAGATCCTGGAGCTGGGCATCTTTCGCCCTCAGCTGGTGCCCGTGGACGTGCTCGGCCCCGGCGAGGTGGGCTACGTGGCCACCGGCCTCAAGTCGGTGCGCGACTGCCAGGTGGGTGACACGCTGACATCAGCGGAGCGACCGGCCCCCTTGGCGCTGCCCGGCTACAAGCCGGCCAAGGCGCTCGTCTTCGCCGGCATCTACCCCGTCAACGGGCCTGACTACCCGGTCCTGCGCGACGCCCTCGAGAAGCTGCACCTCAACGATGCCTCCATCAGTTTCGAGCCCGAATCGTCGGTGGCCCTCGGCTTCGGCTTCCGCTGCGGCTTCCTCGGTCTGCTGCACATGGAGATCATCCAGGAGCGCCTCGAGCGCGAGTTCGACCTGGACATCATCGCCTCCGCCCCATCTGTCGAGTACCTCGTGACGCTCACCCATGACCGCGGCGAGGTGCGCGTCGAGAACCCGGCCTTGCTGCCCGGTCCCTCGGACATCGAGGCCATCGCCGAGCCCTGGGTGAAGGTCGGCATCGTGACCCCGACCAGCTACATCGGCACGCTCCTGGAGCTGGGCACCAACCGCCGGGGTGCCTTCCTCGACATGGAGTACCTGGACCCCATGCGCGTGCTCATGAACTTCGAGCTGCCCCTCGCCGAGGTCATCGTCGACTTCTTCGACCAGCTCAAGAGCCGCACCCAGGGCTACGCGTCGATGGACTACGAGGAGATCGGCTATCGGGAGGAGCGTCTTGTCAAGCTCGACGTGCTCGTGAACGGTGAGCCGGTCGACGCCCTCAGCGTCATCGTCCATCGCGACAAGGCGCAGGCCATCGGGCGCGAGCTGGTGAGCAAGCTGCGCACGCTCATCCCGCGGCAGATGTTCGAGGTGCCCATCCAGGCAGCCATCGGCTCCAACGTCATCGCCCGCGAGACCATCGCGGCCATGCGCAAGAACGTCCTCGCCAAGTGCTACGGTGGCGACATCACGCGCAAGCGCAAGCTGCTCGAGAAGCAGAAGGAGGGGAAGGCGCGCATGAAGCGGGTGGGCAGCGTGGAGATCCCCCAGGAGGCCTTCCTGGCCGTGCTGCGAGGTGGCGAGAGCAACTAGGCCATGCCTGACTTCCTGCAGTACTTCCTCTTCGTCGGCTTCGCCGGGTTGATGTTCCTGCTGCGCCTGGACTCCCGTCGCTTCGGTGCGGCCGAATGGGACACGGAGGATGGCGACCGGCGCCTGTGGCTGTCCCGCCTGACCTGGTACGCGGCCGGCCTGGCGCTTGGTCTCATGGTCTTCGCCCTGCATCCTTCGCCGGTGGCCGACCTCAACCTCGTCTTCGCCCCCGACCAGGGCCAGGCCTTGCTGCTGGGACTCGTGTATGCCGCCGGCGGGATCGCGGCGGCCTTCGGGTTGGCCCTCCTGAGCCACGGCCGTCTCAGCTTCCCGCACCCGTCACGCTACCCAGGCGGCGTCGTCTACGCCATCGGCACGGCCTTCTATGACGAGTTCCTCTTCCGCGGGGTGCTGCTGGGCCTGCTGCTGAGCCTGGACCTGCCCGAGCCCTTGGCAGTCGTCGGCGCGGCCCTCATCTATGCCGGCGCCATCCGTGCCAGCTCGGCCGGCCGAGGCCCGCTGGCCCTGCTGGTCGCTCTCGTCGTCGGTCTCGTGGGTGGCCTGCTAGTGCTCATGACGGCCGGCATCGCGGCGGCCTTCATGGGTCATGCCGTCACTCGCTTCGCCATGTTCATGACCATGGGCTACCCCGAGCGTGTCGCGGCTGGCCCAAGCCAGTCCCCGGCCGGCGGCACCGCCGACACGGGCGCCTGGGTCATCCCGGCGCGCGGCGACCGGCGCGGCGCCGATGAGGGTGGCTGGCGCGGACGCGGCGGCCCGGTCCGTCCTGCCTGAGCCGGCGTCCCCGGTGGGGCCCGCCCGCCCGGCGGGCGGCCCACCAGAAGGGCTCTACGTCCATATCCCGTTCTGCGTCTCGATCTGCCCGTACTGCGACTTCGTGGTCATGGCTGGTGGGGTGGCCCGCGGGCCCCGCAACCGCATCGCAGAGCTCCTGGAGGCGGCCCTGCGCGAGCTGGACCTGCGCATCGACCGACTCGAGCTGCAGCTCGTGGGCACGCCACCCCCCCTCGTGAGTGTCTACCTCGGAGGTGGCACACCCTCCCTGCTGTCGCCCGCACAGGTCGGGCAGCTCCTGGGACGCGTCAGCGAGCGGCTCGGCCTGGCGGCTGACGCCGAGGTCACGCTGGAGGCCAACCCCGGACCGGACGAGCTCGGTGACCTGGCCGGCTTCCGGGCCGCAGGCGTGAACCGCCTCTCCATCGGGGCGCAGTCGTTGGCCGACGCGGAGCTGCGGCGCCTGGGTCGCCGCCACCGCGCCGCCGACATCGCCGCGGCCGCCCGCGCTGCCAGGGCGTCTGGCCTGCGGGCCCTGAGCCTGGACCTGCTGACGGACATCCCGGGCCAGACTCTGGACTCGTGGCGACGCACGCTGGGCGGTGCCCTGGACCTGGGCCCGGATCACCTCTCCGTTTACACGCTCACGCTCGACGATCCCGAGGCCGAGGGTCTCAGCGGCCCTGGGGGCGACCACCTGCCCGTCTCGCGCGGGGCGAGCGCCTGGCGGGAGCGGGCGCGTGGCGAACAGTCCGAGGACCGTGCCGTGGAGATGGAGCTCCTCGCCGACGAGCTGGCTGAGGCTGCTGGGCTGCACCGCTATGAGATCGCCAACCTGGCGCGGCCCGGCTTCGCGAGCCGCCACAACCTTCTCTACTGGCGCCGCCGGCCCTACCTTGCCATCGGCCCGGGGGCGCACGCCTCCGACGGCGCGCGGCGGCGCACCTGGAATGGGGCGCCCCTGGACGGCTACCTGGCGGCCCTCGCCGACGGCCGGCTGCCGCCCGGCGGCAGCGACGAGGTCGACGCCGAGACGGCCATCGCCGAATCGGCCATCCTGGGCCTGCGCCTGGTGGAAGGCATCGACTCCGAGCTCGGTCGGCATCCGCTGATCGCGCCTGGCCTGGCCTGGGCGCGGCAGCACGGCCTGGCCGAGGACGGCGCGGGGCGCACACGCCTCACTCGGTCCGGCCGCCTGCTGGCCAACGAGGTCTTCGCACGCCTGCTGCCCGCGATAGGCCGCGGGCAGGCAGGAGCGCCGGATGCAGGCCCCGCGGCCAGCGCGTAGCATGCGCGCCATGCGTTCCCCCCGAGTCGGTCGCAGCGCGTCCCTCGTGCTGGCGGCCCTGCTCCTGGCCGGACCGGCCCTGCCGGTGGCTGCCGCAAACGAGATCCTTGCCGGCGTGACTCCCGCGCCGCCCCCGGAGCTGACCCTGGCCCTGACCACCTTGTTGGCGGAGTCCCGGTCCGAAGCGCCCGCGGCACGCCTGCCGGCCTGCCGGTACCGCGACGACCCGACCCGCTACGGTGCCGTCCGCGAGTGGCGCAGGACGCTCCTGGATACGAACCTGCGGCTGACGCGCTCGTACGAGCCCTGGGACCTGGTGTCAGTCTCGCGGGCCGGCATCCCGGGTACCGGGCTGGTGCGCAAGCTCATCATCGCCGACCTGGCCGCCCTCGCCGATGCCGCCCGCGAAGCCGGCAAGCCGCTCGCGGTGCGCTCGGCCTACCGCTCCTATGCGACCCAGGTGGCGACCTTCGCCATGTGGGTGCGGCGCAGCGGCTACGAGCAGGCGCTCAAGTTCTCGGCCCGGCCGGGGCACTCCGAGCACCAGCTGGGCACCACCATCGACTTCACGACGGCGCCCGGCGAACCGCTCTCCAGCACCTTCGGCGAGTCGCCGGCAGGCAAGTGGCTGGCCCGCAACGGCTGGCAGTACGGCTTTGTCATGTCCTACCCGGAGGGCCAGCGGCGCGTCTCCTGCTACGGCTACGAGCCCTGGCACTGGCGCTATGTCGGACGCGACCTGGCACGCCAGATCCACGAGAGCGGCCAGGTGCCGCGGCGCTTCCTCTGGGAGAACTCCGAGATCTTGCCCTAGGCCGCCGAAGGTCCTGCGCTGACCGGCAGCGCCTCTGAGGATGGCCAGACGCGTCATCCGGGCCAACAGACCGGCCTTCCGTCTGCCAGATGGACCGTGCGGGCGCCCTCCCCGTCGCTAGCATGTCGGGCAGGGCATACCGACCCCCAGGACATGAGACGTCAGACGGTCGCGATGGGCGGACATCGACCTCCCGCCGGCCGGGAAAGGATCCACGAGCCATGGTGGGCACGCAGGCCATCGACGCCAGTTCCAGCAGCATGATGGAGCGCCTCCTGTGGGCGATGGACGACCTCGAGATCGAGCTGCCGTCCTGGGGCTTCGTCAACACGGGCACACGTTTCCGCGTCTGGCAGCAGGCCGGTGTGCCGCGCAGCGTGGATGAGAAGATCGACGACGCCGGCACGGTGCACCGCTACACGGGCATCGCCAAGTCCGTGGCCCTGCACATCCCCTGGGACAAGGTGGACGACTACGCCGCCCTGGGCGACCACATCGAGAGCCGCGGCCTGCGGGTGGGCGGCATCAACAGCAACACGTTCCAGGACGCCGACTACATGCTCGGCTCGCTGTGCCACCCGTCCGCGGAGGTGCGGACGAAGGCCGTGGCGGCCATCATCGAGTGCTGCCGGATCGCGGCCACCATGGAGGCCCCGGCCGTCAAGGTGTGGCTGGGCGATGGCACCAACTATCCGGGCCAGGACGACCTGCGCCATCGCCGCCACCGCCTCGTGGAGGGCCTCGGGGCCATCTACGCGGAGCTGCCGGAGCACGCCCGCATGCTCGTCGAGTACAAGATCTTCGAGCCGGCCCTCTACTCCACGGACGTCCAGGACTGGGGCCAGGCGCTGGCCGTCTGCCGCCGCGTAGGGAGCGCGCCGTGGTCTGCGTGGACACCGGCCACCACTCGCTGGGCGTCAACATCGAGCAGATCGTGGCCCTGCTCCTCGCGGAGGGCAAGCTGGGCGCCTTCGACCTCAACGACAAGAAGTACGGCGACGACGACCTGATGGTCGGATCCATCGACCCCTACCAGCTCTTTCGCATCATGCACGAGCTCATCAACGCCATGCGCGACGACGGCGACCCGGGCGCCCAGGCCTGTGCCCGGGACACCGTCTACATGCTCGACCAGTGCCACAACATCGAGCCCAAGATCCCGGCCATGATCCGCTCGGTCATGAACCTCCAGGAGACCTTCGCCAAGGCACTCCTCGTAGATCGCGAGGCGCTCGTGGCGGCCCAGGCGAAGGGCGATGTGCTGGAGGCCAACGCCCAGCTCTGGTCGGCCTTCAGCACCGACGTGCGCGGCCCGCTCGCGGAGCTGCGCCAGGAGCGTGGGCTGCCGGCTGATCCGTTCCACGCCTACGTGGCCAGCGGCGAGGCTGAGGAGCGCGCGGCCGCTCGCGTCGGAGGCCAGGCGGCCAGCTGGTAGTGCGCGCCGGAGTCCGGACAAGGAAGCCGCCGCAGCCCATGACGCAGTCCGGCGGCTTCATTGACACTCGCGGCCACAGACTGCTACCATTCCGGCACGGCGTTAGCACTCTGAGTGACAGAGTGCTAACCATCATCGAGACGGAACCGATCTCAGCCGAGGATCCATGGCCCGACGCAAGGTCCGACCCGGTCCTCTGGAGGCCCGTTCGGCGGCCATCCTGAGGGCCATCATCGAGGAATATGTGGCCACAGCCCAACCCGTGGGCAGCGTGGCCCTGGTGGAGAAGTACGCGCTCTCCATCAGCCCGGCCACAGTTCGCAACGTCATGGCCGAGCTGGAGTCGGCGGAGCTGTTGGGCCACCCTCACACGAGCGCCGGTCGGGTGCCCACGGAGCGCGGCTACCGCTTCTACGTCGAATCCATCTCCGGCTCGGTCGCCCTGGCGCCCGTCGAGCAACTCATGATCCGCCACCAGTTCGGCCAGGTCGAGTTCGCCAGCGAGCAGTGGTTCCGCCTGGCAGCGGCCACGCTGGCCTCGGCGACGCGAGCAGCCGCCATCGCCACACCCGCCAAGCCGCGCACCTGCCGCGTCCGCCGCGTGGACATCCTGGGCACCGCGGAGCGTTCCGCGAGCCTGGTGCTGGTGATGGCCGATGGTCCGGTCAGGCAGGCCCTCCTGAACCTGGCCCACGAGTACACGCAGGACGAGCTCGACGATATCGGGCGCCAGTTGGACGGACTGCTCGTGGGCCGCAGCACCCGCGAGGTGGACGCGGCACTTGCCGCCCTGCAGGCACAGCCCGGCATCGCCGATGCGGTCTACACGCAGGCCGTCGAGCGTATCAGCCGCCTCATGCACGAGTTCGACTCGGCCGCCGTCGAGGAGGTCTTCAGCGAGGGCCTGCTGAACGTCATGGCCGAGCCGGAGTTCGCTCGCTCGGAACGGCTGGGCCGCGTCTTCGCCGTGCTGCAGGACCGTGTCTACCTGGGCGACCTCGTGGAGCGGCTCTCCGAGTCGGATGACGTGAGCGTCTTCATCGGCAGTGAGAACGAGCACGAGGAGATGAACGACGTCTCGCTCGTCGTGGCAGCGTATGGCCGCAGCGACCGGGCCATGGGCGTGGTCGGCGTCATCGGGCCCACGCGCATGGCCTACCCGCACGCCATCTCCACGGTCCGCTACGTGCGCGGCCTCATGAACGAACTGGTGGATCACCTCTACGCATGAACGATCGAACGAACGGCGCCCCCAAGTCGGGCTCTGACCAGGAACCGGCCGCCACCGCCAAGCCGCCCGCCGGCGGTAGCCGCGCCCAGGAGCGCATCGCTGCCCTCGACACGAGCAGCGCGGCGACCTCGGCTCGCATCGAGGAGCTGGAGGCCCATCTCGCGGTCGCCCAGGCGCGGATCGAGGAAGCGGAGGCCGGCTGGCAGCGCGCCCGCGCCGACTACGCCAACCTCAAGCGACGCAACGAGGAGGAGCGTGCTGACCTGGCCGCCTTCGCGAGCGACCGGCTGCTGCTCCGTGTGCTCGAGCTGGCTGACGACTTCGACCTGGCCGTGGAGCACGTGCCCGAGGAGCTGCGCGCCACGGCCTGGGTCGAGGGCATCGGCGCCATCGACCGCAAGCTCCGAGCCCTGCTGGAGGCAGAGGGCATCCGTCCCATGGGCGAGGCCGGCGAGCCCTTCGATCCGCACACGCAACAGGCCATCTCCTACGAGGACGACACCTCCGTGCCCGACGGCACGGTCACGAGGGTGCTGCAGCGCGGCTACACCGTCCGCGATCGTGTGCTCCGACCGGCCCTCGTGGCGGTCGCCCGCAATGACGACAGCACCACCCCAACCGACAACGATTAGGCAATCACAAGGAGCACGAGCAGCATGGGACGCATCATCGGCATCGACCTCGGCACCACCAACTCGGTGGTCGCGGTCATGGAGGGCGGAGAACCGACCGTCATCCCCAGTGCGGAAGGCGGGCGGACCGTGCCCTCCGTGGTGGCCTTCAGCAAGACGGGCGAACGGCTCGTGGGCCAGATCGCCAAGCGCCAGGCCATCACCAACCCGGCCAACACCGTCTACTCCATCAAGCGCTTCATGGGCCGCCGCTGGGATGACCCGGAGGTGCAACGTTCCATCAAGCTGGTGCCCTACAGGGTCGAGAAGGACAAGCAGAGCGACGGCATCGTGGTGACGCTCGCCGACGGCAAGTCCTACACGCCGCCTGAGATCAGCGCCATGATCCTGCAGAAGCTCAAGGCGGATGCGGAGGCCTACCTCGGCGAGCCCGTCACGGAGGCCGTCATCACCGTGCCGGCCTACTTCGACGACACACAGCGCCAGGCCACCAAGGATGCCGGGCGCATCGCCGGCCTGGACGTCAAGCGCATCATCAACGAGCCCACCGCTTCCTCGCTGGCCTATGGCCTGGAGAAGAAGGCGGACGAGCAGATCGCGGTCTACGACCTCGGTGGCGGCACCTTCGACATCTCCATCCTGGAGCTCGGTGACGGCGTCTTCGAGGTCAAGGCCACCAACGGGGACACGCACCTCGGCGGTGACGATTTCGACCAGCGCGTCATCGAGTGGCTGCTCGACGAGTTCAAGAAGGACCAGGGCATCGACCTGGCCAAGGACCAGCAGGCCCTGCAGCGCCTCAAGGAAGCCTCCGAGCGTGCCAAGATCGAGCTCTCCACGACGAGCTCGACGGAGATCAACCTGCCCTACGTGACCGTCGACGCCGACCGCAATCCCAAGCACCTGGTCATGACCCTGACGCGGGCCAAGCTGGAATCGCTGGTCGCGGACCTCGTGGAGTCAACGGCCAAGCCGGTCGCGGCGGCCATCAAGGACTCCGGTCTCAAGGGCTCGGGCATCGACGAGGTCATCCTTGTCGGCGGCCAGACGCGTATGCCGGCCGTCGTCGAGGCCGTGAAGAAGATGTTCGGCGGCAAGGAGCCGCACAAGGGCGTCAACCCCGACGAGGTGGTGGGCGTCGGCGCGGCCATCCAGGCCGGTGTGCTGGCCGGTGACGTCAAGGACGTGCTGCTTCTGGATGTCACGCCGCTGTCGCTGGGGATCGAGACGCTGGGCGGGGTCATGACGCGACTCATCGAGCGCAACACGACCATCCCGACGTCCAAGAGCCAGGTCTTCTCGACCGCGAGCGACAACCAGCCCCAGGTGGAGATCCACGTCCTGCAGGGCGAGCGAGAGATGGCCTCTGGCAACAAGACGCTGGGTACGTTCATCCTGGGCGGCATCCCGGCTGCGCCACGCGGCGTGCCCCAGATCGAGGTCACCTTCGACATCGACGCCAACGGCATCCTCGACGTCAAGGCCAAGGACAAGGCCACCAGCCGCGAGCAGGCGGTGCGCATCACCGCCTCCTCGATGCTCTCCAACGAGGACGTCGACCGCATGGTCAAGGAGGCCCAGGAGCACGCTGCCGAGGACCGCGCCCGGCGCGCCGCGGTGGAGGCCCGCAACCAAGCCGACGCCCTGGCCTTCCAGGCCGAGCGAACGCTGCGCGATCTTGGCGACAAGGTCAGCAGCGAAGATCGCCTGGCCCTCGAGAACCGCATCAGCGCCGTCCGCGAGGCCGTCAAGGGTGACGACGACGAGGCTGTCACGCGCACCACCGCGGAGCTCACCCAGACGCTCCAGGGGGTGGCCACGAAGGCCTACCAGTCGGCCCCGGGCGACCCCACGTCCGGTAGCCCGCAAGAAGGCGCTGGCACGGGCGAGCCGGCCGCCGATGCCGGCGACGACGAGGCCGTCGAGGGCGAGTTCAAGGAAGTCTAGGCGGCGCCCGCGCCGACCGGCGGCGACCACCAATGCTGGGACGTCCACGCCAGACCCTGAGGCGCCTTCGGCCTCGGCCGGAGGCGCCGAGTGCTGCTGCCGGTCGCAAGCACCAGCGCGGCACACCCCCCGACGTCGTCGGCAAGGGCCCCCTGCTCTCGTCACCCGGCCTGCGGCTCGCTGTCGTGGTGATCGTCCGCGACGAGGCGCCCTACCTCGAGGAGTGGCTGGCCTACCACCATGCCCTCGGGGTGCAGCACTTCTTCGTCTATGACAACGGCAGCCGGGATGCCCTGCCCGACGTCATCGAGCCATGGGTCAACCACGGTCTGCTGACACTGGTGCACTGGCCTCTGCCCGGCGGCCAGATGGATGCGTACTCGCATGCCCTGCGCTTCTACGGTCCGTCCGTCGAGTGGCTGGCATTCTTCGACGTGGATGAGTTCGTGGTGCCCCTCGTCGATGACGACATCCCGACCCTGCTGGCCCGCTGGCCCGATGCTGCCGACGTGCGCATCCCACGCGTGGACTTCGGCTTCTCCGGCCACAGCGAGCCGCCCGAGGGCTTGACTATCGAGGCCTACACGGAGGTCGCCGACGTCTTTGGGCGGGACCCCTCCAAGCCGCCGCGCGTCAAGACAGTGGTGCAGCCGCGCTCCATCTCGGCCGTGGGCATCCATACGGCCAGCGTGGCGGACGTGGCGCGGGACGCGGCCGGTCGCCCGGTTCCCCACGAGACGGTCGGCTCGGCCTGCCACGCGTTCGTGCAGCTCAATCACTACTACACGCGCTCGTTCGCGGAGTTCGAGGCCAAGCGTTTCCGGGGCAGCGCCACCGGACGCATCGCCCGCCCGGCCATCCCCTTCGACCTGCCCACCCTGCGTGTGGACGGCAGCGCCGTGCGCTTCGCCGAGCGCACCCGGGGGGCTATGGCACTCGTCCGCAGCCTGGAACCGAGCCCGTACCACTACGGCAGCCAGCTGGCGCTGCAGCAGTTCCCGCACTTCAACGATTTGGGCCTCTTCGCCGAGTTCGCCATCGCCAACGTCGTGGCCGGGGAGCCCGAGCCGCGCCGCGAACCGCGGCTACGCATCGAGAATCGCCACGCGGGGACCGGCTTCGTGGGCGAGATCTCCAGCTCTGGGCACGAGCCGCACACCGGCGACCTCTCGGGCTCCGTGCACCTGGGGCCGCTCCTCGAACGCGCACGCGGCCGGCTCGAGGGGAGCTGGGCGGGGCAGCCCGAGCGCGTCGCCTCCACCCTGCGCTGGGGCTCGCTGCGACCGGCCGACCAGGGCTGGCGCCTCCTCGGCGCGCGTGGCCTGGCCGAGGTGAACCTGCCTCTCGAGGCTGCGGGGCGTCGGCGCTGCCACGCCCTGGGCTTCGTGCTGCGCACGGAGGGCGAGCTCTCGCTGCGGCTCGAGCTCCGTCGTCCGGACGGCAGCGCCGGTCCCACCACGGACGTCGTGCTCGACGCTGCGGGGACGTACGCTGGCGTCGTGGAGTTCGAGGCACGCCCGGACCTGGTCAGCACCGCCGTCGTCGGCCTGCGCATGTCGGCCGGCGAGTGCCTGGTCCACGATCTCTTCGTGATGTCCTATGGCTGATCGGCCGATCCGCCGGTGCGACGGCCTCCGGGTGCCCGTGTGACCCTGCGCCGCCGCCTGT
>JBFYUV010000154.1:0-28297 GCA_041299865.1 Chloroflexota bacterium | reverse complement strand
TCATCGGAGGACCTCTACGCCGTCCTCACCGCTGAGCCATATGGCCTCGGCGGAGAGGATCTGTCCGCGATCTGCGATCTGGCCAGTCGTCGCCGGCGCAGTCTCTGGTCGGTCGCCACCGAGCTGCTCGAGCAGCCCGGCCTGTTGCGCCTCACTCCTGATACGCGGGCCCGCCTGCAGCGCTGCGTCGATCAGCTGCGGGCGTCGCTGGAGGGCGCCCACGAACGCTCTGCCCCGGCCGTGCTGTACGAGCACCTGCGCGAGAGCGGCTGGCTGCACTCGCTGGTGACACGGGCAGAGAGCGGCGACGATGGCCCGCTGCGCCGGGTGGCCCGGCTCTTCGAGGTCGTCAAGGCGCAGTCCGACCTGCTGGGCGACCCGCGACTGCCGCTGCTCGTGCCAACCCTCCAGGCGCTGATCGATGCCGGACAGGACCCCGCCGTGCCGGAGACAGAGGAGCGGGCGGATGCCGTGTCTGTGCTCACCGTGCACCAGGCCAAGGGGCTGGAGTTCGCCACCGTCTTCGTCATCGGCATGGCTGAGGGTCGCTTCCCGCTCCCGTCTCGCCGCGATGCCCTCACCCTGCCTGCGGCACTCACCGGTCGCCGGGCCTCGGATGACCCGGAGACGCAGCGCGCGGAGGAACGCCGGCTCTTCTATGTGGCCGTGACGCGCGCTCGGGATGAGCTCATCCTCAGCCATGCCGTGCGCAGTGCTCGCGGTGGGCGCCAGCGTCGGCCCTCCGGGTTCCTGGCAGAAGCGCTTGGCCGGCCCGTGGATGCTTCCCTAGCCGCCGGGGATGAGGGTCGCCTGGCTGCGCCGGTCGAACCGCGCACTGTGCCCTCCACGCTTGCCACGTCCCATGACCGCGGCTCCGGACTGACCCTGAGCTTCACCCAAATCGACGACTACCTCTCGTGCCCGCGCAAGTACTACTTCCGGCACCTGGTGCGGGTTCCCGCGCCGGCTCACCACGCGCTGGTCTTCGGCAACGCCATGCACCAGGCCGTCGCTGTGGCCAACGCGGCCCTCATGCGCGGCACTGGGCTGGACGAGGCTGCCGTGCAAGCCACCCTGGAGGGCCACTGGAGCAGCGAGGGCTTCCTCTCCGCGGAGCACGAGTCGGCGCGGTTCGCGGCTGGCCAGGCCGCGCTCAGTCGCTTCGTCGAGCGCACCCTCGCCCGTCCCGGAGAGCGGGTCCTGGCGGTGGAGCAGCCCTTCTCCGTTCGCCTCGGGGACGCCCGGGTCCGCGGTCGCTATGACGCGGTGCGCGAGGTCGAGGGCGCCACGGTCATCACCGACTACAAGTCCGGTGACGTCCGCGACCCGGCACGGGCTCGTGAGCGCGCGCGAGATGCGCTGCAGCTCCAGATCTACGCGCTGGCCTGGGAGGCGGAGCACGGTTCGCGACCGGACGCCGTGGAGCTGCACTTCCTGGAGGGAGACATGGTCGGCCGGGTGACGCCGACGGAACGGCAGCTGGAGCGCGCCAGTCAGAAGGTGGCGACGGCCACGGCGGGCATCCGTGCCGCGGACTTCGAAGCCACACCCGGCTTTCCGGCCTGCGACTGGTGCCCGTACCGGCGCATCTGCCCTGCCGCGCCGTGAGCGGTGAGGTCTACACTCCGGCCGGTGTCGGCCCGCGATCGAAGCATCACCCTCGTCCTCGTGGTGGCAGCGCTCATCGCCTGGTTGGGCGTGGTCATCATCGTCCTGACGGTGTCCCCCATCGGCGATGCCGGGGCGCAGCTGCTGGGCGCCCTCAGCCTCGGCGCCGCCGTGTCGCTGACCGCCTGGCCGCTTCTCTGGTCCATGCGCCGCGAGTCCCCGGGCTCGCTGGTCGCGGCCGGCCGGCGGGCCGGCCTGGCGGGACTGGTCGTGAGCATCCTGGTCGTCCTCAGGGTCCTCGATGCGGTCTCGTTGCCGGTGGTGCTCTTCCTGGTAGTCGGTGCGGTCCTGGTGGAAGTCGCGTTCACGCTACGGCGTTGAGCTGCCCGGGACGCTATCGGCTCGGAGTCCTGGCTGGCCCGCTCCACGGAACGTGGTCACAATAGGCACCCGACCATGGACGCACTGCCGAAGGCCAGGCTAGCCAGACCCGACCGCGCGGCAGCAGCCGCCGGCCTGACCGAGCGGCAGCGCGCGGAGGCGCTGGCGCGCTTCTACGACCTGGACGTGCTGGACGTCTCCTATGACGCGGAGCTCTACCAGCGGCTGGCCCATGAGTCGGGCGGGCCCGTCCTCGAGCTGGCCGTCGGCAGCGGCCGGCTGGCCATCCCGCTTGCCATGGCAGGCCACCGCGTCGTCGGCGTTGACCACGATGGCGCCATGCTGGAGCGGGCGTGGGCACGCTGGGACCTCGTTCGCGGTCCCATCGAGCGCGAGCGGCTCAGCCTGCACGAGGGTGACTTCACGGCCTTCCGGACCAGCGAGCGCTTCACCATGGTCTTCATCGCGGTGAACACGTTCCTGTTGGCCGAGGACGATCAGGCCCGCGTGGCGCTGCTCCGGGCCATGCGCGAGCAGCTGCGACCTGGTGGCATCGCCGTGGTCGAGTTCAGCACGCCTGGTGACGACGAGTTGGCCGACTTCGATGGGCGCCTCCAGGTTGAGTGGCTGCGGCACGAGCCGGAGAGCGGCGACCTCGTCGCCAAGCTCGTGAGCGCGCGCCACGATGCCGAGGCCTCCAGCGTGACGCTCTGCCAGGTCTTCGAGTGGACGCCGGCTCATGGCGGGCCGCTTGCCCGCGTGACCCGGACCGACACCCTGCACCTCGTCTCCGCGACGCACCTCGCCGATCTGGCCCTGGGATCGGGCTATGACAGCGTGGACCTCTGGGGGGACCATCTATCCATACCCTATAGCTCCGGAAGTCACCGGGCCATCCTCGTGGCTCGGTTGGTATAGTCCGCGCGTGGCCACCTCAGAACAGATCCGCCTGCTGCTGGTCGAGGACGTCGCCCAGGTCTCGCAGTACGTGCGCAATCTCCTGCAACACCAGAAGCAGGTGCGCCTGCTGGACACCGTGACCGACGGCCGTGTGGTGCTCGACCGCATCCGTGAGCTGCGCCCCGACGTGCTCATGGTGGACGCGCTCCTGCAGGGCAAGGCCAGTGGCCTCGAGGTGGCTGAGCAGGTGCGCCAGACCGGCCTGCGCATCCCCATCGTCATCGTCACCGTCCCGCAGAAGCCGGTGAAGGTCGGGGAGGGGATGGGCATCATCGAGGTGCTCTCGATGCCCTTCTCGGGCTTCGAGCTCATGAACGCCCTGAACCACGCCAGCAGTCGCTATCGCGCCACCGCCCCGAGCGCCATGTCGCGCTCGTACGCCGTCTACTCCGGCAAGGGTGGCGTGGGCCGCACCACCATCGCCTACAACCTGGCCGTCTGCTTCGGGCAGATGCCGGGCGTTCGCGTGGTCCTCATCGACGGCGACCTCCAGTTCAGCGACCTGCGCGGTCTGCTGCGGGTGCCGGACGCCGCTCCATCCCTGCTGCAGCTCCCGACGGACCGCATCTCGGAAAGTGACCTGGCCTCCGTCCTGTGGCGGGATCCCTCCGGCATCGACCTGCTCTTGGCGCCGCCTCGCGTCGAACAGTCGGAGATGGTCACGGCACGGGATGTCGAGAAGGTCGTGTCGCTGCTGCGGCGCATCTACAACGTCATCGTCATCGATGCGCCGCCGGCCATCACGGACACCACGCTGGTGTTCCTCGATGACGCTGACGGCATCCTCACCGTCGTCACGCCCGATCGCAACTCGGTGCGTGCCGCCCGCCTGGCCGGGCAGGCCTTCGTGGCGGCCGGCATGTCGCCGCACAAGATGATGCTGGTCCTGAACCGGGCAGGCACGCCGGGCATCTCGCCCGAGCAGATGGCGGCCGAGCTGGGCCGCCTGCCGGACGTCGCCATCCCCGACGACCAACCGCTCGTCAAGGCCACGACGGCGGAGGGTGTGCCCTTCGTCATGGCCCACCCCAAGGCCGCTGCCAGCCTGAAGATCATGAGCATCGCCCAGAACCTGATGGCACCGCCCGAGCCGGTGGCGCCCCAGCCTTCTCCGAGTCTGGCTCCCTCGTTCGCCTGACGGGATGGGCGACCCTCGACCCATCGGTTTCTTCGACTCGGGGGTCGGCGGGCTGACCGTCCTCGTGGAGGTCATGCGACGGCTCCCGCGCGAGGACACCATCTACCTGGGCGACAACGCCCGCACGCCCTACGGCCCCCGGCCTGATGACGAGGTCGTGCGCTTCAGCACGGAGTGCCTCGACGCGCTGGCCGAGCGTGACGTCAAGGCCATCGTGGTGGCCTGCAACACGTCCACCGCCATCGCCCTGCCCATCCTGCGGCGCCGCTACGCGCTCCCCATCCTGGGCGTCGTGCGGCCCGGCGCCACGGCGGCCGCGCTGGCCACGCGAACGCGCGCCGTTGGCTTGATCGCCACCCAGGCGACCGTCCGCTCACACGCCTACTTCGAGGCCATCAAGGAGGAAGATCCCTTCGTCGAGGTCTACGAGCACGCCACGCCGGAGCTTGTGCCCCTCGTGGAGGCAGGCAGGCTTTCAGGCCCGGACGTGGAGGTCGTGCTGCGCCGAGCGCTGGCCCCGCTCCTCGGCTCGCAGGCGCTCGGCGATAGCGCCCGCGACGAGTCGTTCATCTTCCCCATGCCCAGTGACGCCAGGATCGACACGCTGCTGCTCGGCTGCACCCACTATCCGTTGCTGGGCCCGGTCATCCGCGGCCTCGTCGGCGACGACATCGCGGTCATCGATTCGGCATCGGCCACGGCCAGCGCCCTGGCCAGCCTGATCGAGGTCCACGCGCTCGGTGCGCCCGGCCGCCCCCAGGGACGCCATCTCATGCTCACGACCGGCGATGCGGAAGCCTTCCGCGGCACGGCGCGCCTCCTGTTCGGGGAGGCGTTCGGGACCGTGGAGACGCTTGACATCGAGGCCGGTGCCGCCGTCCTGGCGGCCGCTACTACCGGCACTCCCGACGTCGCCGCCACACCAGGGTCCCGGGCATGACCGTCGCGGGCGGCGCCGACCGGCTCCTGGCCAGGCGGCCAGTGCGCATCGGATTGGCAATCGGCATCGGCCTCGCAGCGCGGGCCATCACCGGCCGGGCCCCGGTGCGGTCCGCCGACGGGCTCGTGGACTGGGAGCGCGCCGAGCGCATCGCGCACCGGCGGCTCGTCCGCGCTCCGGGGCACCTCACCGACCAGCAGCTGCGGACCACGCGGTCTGCCTACGCATGCCACATGGCACGCGTCGTGCCGCTGCTGGAGAGCCGATTGGGCGCAGCGTTACCCGGCGTCGTCGAGCGCCACGCCGTGGCCAGCCGCACCGAGTGGGCGGCAGCCAACCTGGGCACCTTCCAGGCCCTCGTGGCGCACCTCGAGCCCAGCCTCATGCCACGTGGTCCGAAGGGCAGCCTGCGAACGGGACTGGCGGCCGCGACCAACCGCCTCCTGACCACCAGCCAGGTGGGGTTCCTGTTGGGCTATCTCGGTACGCGGGTGCTCGGCCAGTACGACGTGGCGCTGCTCTCGGCAGAACAGGCTCCCGGCCGGCTGCTCTACGTGGAGGAGAACATCCGGTCCGCCGCCCGCGCGGTCGGGGTACCCCTCGATACCTTCCGGCTGTGGGTCTGCCTGCACGAGACGACACACGCCTTCGAGCTGGAGGCACATCCCTGGCTGCGTCCCTACCTGCGCGAGCGGCTGGAGCGCCAGGTGGCGCTCATCGCCGAGGAGACGCGACACCTGCAACGCCATGGGCTGCGCCATGTGGCGCGCCGCTGGCGCGCCGCGGCCGCGGAGGGTTCCTGGCGCGGCCTACTCGCTCCCGAGCAGCGCGCCCTGTTCAGAGAGACCCAGGCGGTCATGAGCCTCATGGAGGGCTTCAGCGACTGGGTCATGGACGAAGTGGGCGTGGAGCTCATCCCGGACGTGGCCTCCATCCGCCGTCGGTTCGAGACGCGCCGCGGCCAGCGTCGGCGTGGCATCGACCGCATCCTGGCCCGGCTCACGGGCATGGACCTCAAGCTCGAGCAGTACCGGCGCGGCGAACGGTTCGTGGCCGGAGTCCACGCCGCCGGTGGCAGCGCCGCCATCGCCCGACTGTGGGACGGACCTGAGACACTGCCCAACGAACGGGAGCTGGACGATCCGGCCACCTGGGTGGCGCGAGTCATGCCGGCGCCCGATGCCTTGGCCTTCGATGCGCCGGCGGCCGATGTGCCAGCGGGGAGGATGTGACGCCAACCATGCCACGACGGACCGAGCCAGCCGCCATCGCGCTGACGCCCATCCTGTCGGCACGCTATCGCGAGGAGGACCTGGCCCGCATCCGCGCGGCTGCCCCGGGAGCCCGACTCGTGAGCGTCTCGCTGGAGGGCCTCTCGGACAGCCCGCTCGATGACGTCGAGGTATTGCTGCGCGGCCCCATGCCCGCGGCCAGCTTCGATCGCCTCCTGGCCCGTTGCCCCCGGCTGACCTGGGTGCACTCCGCCACGGCCGGGGTCGAGCGCCTGCTGACAGCTGAGGCCGCAGGCCGCGGCCTGACCATCACCAACGCCCGCGGCGTCTTCAGCGAGCCCATCGCCGAGTACACGATGATGATGATCCTGGCCGTCGTGCGCAGGCTGCCCGAGCTGATGGAGCTGCAGCGCGAGCGCACCTGGCAGCCGCTGCCAGCACGCGAGCTGCGGCAGGTCACGGTGGGCATCGTCGGCCTGGGCTCCATCGGCCGCGCCGTGGCCCGGCTGGCCAGCGCCTTCGGAGCGCAGGTCATCGCCACCCGGCGCGATCCTGACCGCGGCGATGGTGGCGAGCCCATCCCGGACGGCCTGGACCGCATCCTCTCCCACGACCAGCTGCCGGAGCTCCTGGCAGCCTCCGATTTCGTCGTCCTTGCCCTGCCCCTCACGAGCACGACCGACAAGCTCATGGACGCGCGGCGCCTGGCACAGATGAAGCGGGGTGCCTGGCTCATCAACGTGGCTCGCGGCCGGCTCGTCGACCAATCCGCCCTGCTCCGGGCCTTGCGCAGCGGCTCCCTCGGCGGCGCCATCCTCGACACGCTCTGGGAGGAGCCGCTGCCGCCCAGCTCGCCGCTCTGGGACGCCCCCGGGCTGATCATCACGCCGCACACGTCCTGGTCGAGCGGCCGTGTCCTGGACCGCAGCATCGAGCTCTTCTGCGAGAACCTGGCGCGCTTCCGGGATGGTCGCGAGCTGCTCAATATCGTCAATCCGGCGGCCGGGTACTAGATGCAGATCGCCATCGTGGGCCTCGCCCGCTCGGGCAAGACCACCGTCTTCAACTCCCTCACCCGCGGCACGGCAGAGACGGGTGGCTTTGGCGGCCTGACGGTCAACACCGGGGTCGTCAAAGTCCCCGACGAGCGCCTGGTGCGGCTCACCAGCGTCTTCCGACCCAAGCGCGAGGTGCCTGCCGACGTCACCTACGTGGACCTGCCGGCGCCGGCCATGGCGGCCGAGGGCGCGCCGCACAGCGACATCCCGGCCGACCAGCTGGCCCGCCTGCGCAACGCTGATGCCCTCCTGCACGTCGTGCGGGCCTTCGCCGATGACACCGTGCCCCACCCGCTGCTGGGCGTGGACCCGCGCCGGGACCTGGAGCAGCTGGAGCTGGAGTTCACGCTGGCCGACCTTGGCGTGGTCGAGAAGCGCGTCGAGAAGCTGCGCACCTCGGGACGCCACGGCACGCCCGCCGAGCGGGAGGCCAACGAGCGGGAGCTGGAGGTCCTGGAGCGCATCCTGCCCGCCCTCACCGAGGGGCGGCCCATCCGTGACCTGGGGCTGTCGGCCGACGACGAGCTGCGCATCCGCGGGTTCCGCTTCCTGACCGAGAAGCCCGTCCTCGTCCTGCTCAACGTCGGAGAGTCCGATCTCGACCGGGCGGATGCGCTGGCCGACGAGTTGCAGGCCGGCATCATCCACGCTCGTACGAGCGTGGTGCCGCTCTCAGCCCGGATCGAGATGGAGATCGGCCAGCTCGACGACGAGGAGGCGCAGGTCTTCCGCGAGGACCTCGGGCTGGAAGGCTCCAGCCTGGAGCGCGTCATCCGCGCCAGCTACTCGCTCCTGGGGCTCATCAGCTTCTTCACGGCCGGTCCCGACGAGACGCGCGCCTGGACCGTCCACGTCGGTGCCTCCGCCGTGGACGCCGCGGGCACCATCCACTCGGACCTGGCCCGCGGCTTCATCCGTGCCGAGGTCATCGGCTGGCAGGAGCTCCTCGAGCTGGGCTCCATGGCCGAGGCCAAGCGCCACGGCAAGGTCCGATCAGAGGGCAAGACGTACCAGGTCAAGGACGGCGACGTCATCGAGATCCTCTTCAACGTCTGATACCGGCCCTGGGCCAGTCCAGCGGCCCCGCCGTCAGTCGAGGCGGTCGTCGCCCCAGACGGCGTCGTCCGGCTCCACGTCCACGAGCAGCGTGCGGTAGTCCGTCACGTCCGACCCGCCCCGGCTGGCCACCGTGATGTCTGACACGAACGTGCCATCGTCCATGGCCGATACGTTGACGGCCACGCGCAGCTGCGTATCGTCGATGATGAGGAAGCCGGACTTCTCGGCCAGGTCCGCCGCGATGGCCTCGATGAGCGAATCCTCGCGGAAGCCCTCGATGACCCGGGCACGCGATGCGATGACCAGCTCCAAGAATTCCGCTTCGTCGTACTCGACGTCGTGAGCGAGCAGGACGTCCGCGAAGATGTCGCTGTCACTCTCGTGGAGCTCGTAGAAGAAGAGGGGGACATCCCCGTCGCGCAGGGTCACGGGCACGAGTATAGGCTTCGCGGTCGCGCCGCCGGCGAGCGACGGCATGGCGTGCGGGCGGGAAGCAGGGATGAAGCGAGGGCTGGATGCGCAAGCCGGATGTGGTCATCGTCGGTGCGGCCACGCGCGATCTCAACGATGAGGCACCGCGAGGCTGGCTGCTGGGTGGCGGCGTGACCTACGGTGCCCTCGCCCTGGCGCGCCTGGGCGTGCGCACCGGCGTCCTGCTCGGGCTCGATGACGAGGCCCGTACGGCCGATGAGCTCGACCTGATCCGCGACGCCGGGGCGGAGATCATCGAAGTGCCGCTGGCCAAGGGGCCCGTCTTCCGCAACACGGAGACCCTGGCGGGACGCGTCCAGACCTGCGATGGTCCCAGCGATCCGGTACCCGTGGCCGCGCTGCCCGGGCGCTGGCGTGACGTGCCCGCCTGGGTGCTGGCGCCGGTGGCCAGCGAGATCCACGACGAGTGGGCCAGCGCACCTCCGCCTGAGGCTTGTGTGGCCCTGGCCTGGCAGGGCATCCTGCGCCACCTGCAACCTGGAGTTCGGGTGCGGCCACTGGAACCAGGACCTTCCCTCCTCGTCCGCCGCGCGGACATCCTGGCCGTCAGCCGGCACGACATCCCCGGCGACCTGCCGGTGCGCAGCATCGGCCAATGGATGCCCCCCTCTGCGGAACTGCTGCTGACGGCCGGACTCCTGGGCGGTCTGCTCATCCGCTTCCAGGATCATCGTCTCGTGGAAGCACGTACCTACCCCAGCGTCCCGTCGCCCATCGAGATCGACGCCACCGGCGCCGGTGACACCATGCTGGCCGGCCTCGTGGCAGCTCGGATCGTGGCGGGCTCGGAGGGCCGCCACATGGGCCGGGACCTGCACCTGGGGGCACTGGCGGGCAGCCTGCTCGTGGAAGGGCCGGGCATGAACTCCGTGCCCACCCTCGACCAGCTGAAGCAGCGGCTGGCGCACAGCGTGCGCTGAGGGACGAGGTACCTCGTGACCCTGGGCCTGAGACCCCCTGACAACGAACCGCCGGCACCTCACGGTGCCGGCGATCCCTGATCTGCTGCGCCCGGTACTGACCGGGCGGACGCTTACGAGGCGGCGTTCTCCGCGGTGATGAGCTCGACGCCCGTGTCGATGGTGGGATCGAGCGTCTCGCCGTTGATGAGCTTGATGAGGCTCTCCACGCCGAAGTAACCCATGTTGATGGGGTTCTGGGCGATGGTGGCTTCCATGTCACCGGCCAGGACGGCCTCTCGGGCATCCGGGTTGGCGTCGTAGCCGACGACCGTGACCTGGTCGAGGAGATCGGCGGCACGCAGTGCCTCCACGGCCCCGAGGGCCATCTCGTCATTGCTGCCGAAGATGCCGGCCAGGTCCGGGTGCTGCGTGATGATGTCCTCGGTGGCCGCTAGACCCTGGGCGCGGTCCCAGTTGGCGGGCACTTCCATAACGAGGTCCAGGCCACACTCGGTGACGGCCGCCTTGGAGCCATCGGCTCGGGCCATGCCGGTGGTGGTGGTGATGAGGCCCTGGAGGATAGCTACCTTACTGCCGGGCTCCAGGGTGTCGCAGAGGTACTTGCCGGCCAGGGCGGCGCCGACGGCATTGTCCGTGCCGATGTAGGTGACGCCCTCGTTGTCACCGCCCGAGTCGACCCAGACGACCTTGACGCCCTGGTCCATGGCGGCCTGGATGGCCGGGTTGAGGGCCACGGCGTCCGTCACGGCGATGGCCATTCCGGCAGCGCCCTGTGCTGCGTTGTCCTCGATGAGGGCGATCTGCCCGGGGATGTCGGATTCGGCTGAGGGGGCCACGACCTGGACGTCCACGCCGTAGTCCGCGCCGGCCTGCACGGCACCCTGCTCGACGAGCGCCCAGAACGGGTTACCCGCCGACGGGCCCTTCATGTTGACGAAGAGCTTGGCGCCGGCCGCGGCACCTGGGTCCTTGCTCGCAGCTGCCGGGCTCTCATCCTGTGCAGCGACTGGTCCCACGATCGCGAGGGCCAGCATCGCGGCCCCTCCGACCGCGAGGAAGCGTGTTGCCTTCATGTCTCCTCCTACCTGGGTCTTCAGCGAGCGCCGAAGCCCGGACTGCCCGCTACCTGCATGATGGCGCCTCAGAGCCTGCTCTGTCACCTCCCTTCCGTGCCCTCCGTCATCACGGCCGGGGGCCGCGATGGATCCGGGTCGATCCGACCCGCGGGCTGACCGTGGACTACGAGGCGGCTGCCAATCGACGGCGGAACACGTCGAAGGCCACCACGGCGATGATGACGACGCCGATGAGCACCTGCTGCCAGAAGACCTGCACGTTGGAGAGGTTCAGCAGGTTGCGCAGCATGCCGATGACGAGGACGCCCGCGAAGACACCCAGAACGGTGCCGCGGCCACCGAAGAAACTGGCGCCACCGATGATGACCGCGGAGATGGCCACGAGCTCGTCCCCCTCGCCGGCGTTGGGGAAACCCGAGTTCGTGCGCCCGGCCAGCAGCAAACCGGCGAAGCCTGCCATGAAGCCACACAGGGCATAGGCGATGACGAGTGTGCGGTCCACGTTGATGCCCGAGACGCGCGCTGCCTGCGGGTTCCCTCCGAGGGCGAAGATGTGCCGTCCCGTGCGCAGGTGCTGCAGGAAGAACCAGGCGATGACGAACATGATGACGACGATGACGAGGCTGACCGGGATGTGGAGGCCCAGGATCTCGATGTTGCCGGAGCCCAGCCAGGTCACCTCGGGCGGCATGCCGGTGATGGGCCGCCCGCCGGAGATGAGGTACGTGGCCCCCCGGGCCACGAACATCATGCCCAGCGTCATGATGAAGGGGTGGGGCATGTGCAGCTTCGTGAGGCCCAGCCCGTTCACGCTCCCGACGAGGAAGCCGACGAGCAGCGGGACGACCATGACGAGCGGCCAGGCAGCCCCGCCGTCGGCAAGGATGGCGGCGCACATCATCGAGAGCGCCAGGACAGAGCCGATGGAGAGGTCGATGCCGGCCGTGACGATGACGATGAACTGGCCCAGCGCCAGCATCTGGTAGAACGCCGTCTGGCGGAAGATGTTGAAGATGTTCCTCTCGCTCAGGAAGACGTCGGGCTGGGCCAGCCAGGACAGCAGGGCCATGATGGCCACCATCAACAGCACGCCCCAGCGGTCGAACCAGCCCATGACACGGATGACCCCCGCCGATCGCGCGCCCGTGTCGCCGAGGTCCGATCCAGCCCCTGCACTCATCGCGTCGGTCATGCCCTCATCCCTCAGTTGAGATCCAGGCCGGCCGGCACGTCCGAGCCGCTCTTGTTGCCCATGATCCAGCCGATGACCTCGTTGCGATCGATCTCGGACAGCGGCGCGTCCGCGAAGTTTCGGCCATGGAAGAGCGCCATGACGCGGTCGCAGACATAGAAGATGTCGTCCAGGCGGTGGCTGATGAAGATGACGCTGATGCCGTGCATGCGAAGGTCCTTGACGAGGTCGAGGACCTTGCGCACCTCGCGCACGGCAAGGGCCGCCGTGGGCTCGTCCATGATGACGACCTTGGCTTCGAACGCCGTGGCACGGGCGATGGCGACAGCCTGGCGCTGTCCGCCCGAGAGCTGCTCGACGCGCTGAGCCACGCTCTTGACCTCGATGTGCAGCTTGTCGAGGTGCTCCATGGCCCGCACCTGGTTGGCCTTGTGGTCCACGACGCGGAGAGGTCCGAAGCGTCGGGTCAGCTCACGGCCCAGGAAGATGTTCTCGTCGATGCGCAGGTTCCCGGCCAGGGCCAGGTCCTGATAGACCATCTCGATGCCCAGGGCGCGGGCGTCGGCCGGACTAGCGAGGCGGACGGCCCGACCCTCGACGAGGATCTCGCCGGCGCTCGGCGGATGGAGGCCGGACAGGCACTTCATGAGCGTCGACTTGCCGGCGCCGTTGTCGCCCACGACGCCGAGCACCTCGCCAGGGTAGAGCTGCAGGCTGACGTCGCTGAGCGCGACGACCTGCCCAAACCGCTTGGAGATACCGCGCGCCTCGATGATCGGCGTCTCGGCCGTGACTGGGGATGTCGCGGCCTGCGCGGCTGCAGGGGCGGTGGTCACGCCGTGATCTCCGCGAGCCTCACGGGACGGTGCTCCGCTGCCGAGACCGTGAGGGCTTCGGCGATACGCAGTGCCTCCACGCCGTCCTTGGCCGTGCAAGGGCTCGGGCGGGCACCGCGGGCGACATCCACGAAGGCGATGAGTTCGTCGCGATAGGCGTCGTCCCAGCGGTCAAGGAAGATGTGCCAGGGTGGGCCGGACGGCGGCGGCACGCCGGGCTCCACCGAGCGCAGCGGCATGCGCGGGCCAAGACCCACGCTCACGCTGTCACGCGAGCCGAAGACCTCCGTGCGCACATCGTGACCCAGGGGGTCATGCCGTGTCCAGGTGAGCGCCACCGGGGTGCCGTCATCGAGGCGCATGACGGCCACGGCGTTGGCGAGATCGTCGTACTTCTCGTAGACAGGGAAACCCTTGGCCGAGCCGATGACATAGACCTCGTCCACCTCGCGACCGGAGAGGAACCGCAGGATGTCCAGGTCGTGGATGGAGAGGTCGCGGAACATGCCGCCGGAGGAGGCGATGAACTCCTCGGAGGCCGGCTCCGGGTCATGGCTGCGCAGCGAGAGGGCGTGGATATCGCCGATGGCCCCCGACTCGATGAGGCGCCTGGCCTCCACGTAGGCAGGGTCGAAGCGTCGCTGGAAGCCAAGCTGGAAGGGTACGCCGGCAGCCTCGATGTCACGGCGGACGGCGATGGACTCGGCAAGGCTGGCCGCCAGCGGCTTCTCGCAGAAGGTCGGGATGCCGCGGCCGATGGCTGCCCTGATGAGGCCCGGATGGTCGTCCGTGGAGGCGCAGATGACAGCCGCGTCGGCTGTGGCGAGCGCCTCGTCGACGGACGGAGCGACGCTGCCACCAAGCGCCTCCGCAGCGGCCGCGGCACGCTCAGGGACGACGTCCACGATCACCAAGTGATCGACCGCGCCCGTCGTCAGCAACGTCCGTGCATGCAGGGGCCCGATGCGACCGGCGCCGAAGAGGGTGACCCTCACCCGATCCACCTCCTTCTATCGCCGGCCGCGTGGCGGGCGTGCGACCCGCTCGATCGGCCGGACACGAGTCGTTGGTTCTGGAACCACAGCATACGGCCGGGCTATCCGTGGTGCATCGCCCATCCGGCACCGACACCCGTGTGCCGAGACCCCTCCAGTCGACAGACGGCTCCGCGGGCAGGGGTTCGATGCGGTGCGACCGATGCTGCCGACTCAGGCCGGGGTGCGGCCGGCCGGCGCCGTGGAGCCCCGTGTCACGAGCGTGACCGGCAGGCGCACGGTGCGGCCGGGCGTGCCGCCGACCTGGCCGGCCGTGGCTTCACGTCCCCGGTCGATGCGCTGCAGGAGACTGGCCACCGCCCAGTGGCCCATCTCATCGGTCGCCTGGCGGACGGTCGTGAGCGGTGGGTCCACGTAGGCGGCCATCTCGATGTCGTCGAAGCCCACCACGCTGACGTCCGCGGGCACTCGCAGGCCGAGGCTGCGGAGGCCGCGGATGACACCGATGGCGGTCAGGTCGTTGGAACAGATGAGGGCACTGATGGCGCTGTCCGCGCCCATGGCCATGACCGCCGCGAGGGCACCACCGTCCACGCCCGGGGCCGCCGGGACGATGATGAGGGCGCCGCGTGCCAGGCCCTCAGCCCAGAGGGCGGCGCGGACACCCTCGATGCGCTCGTGGACGGCCCGGTCATCCGCGGACGGCGCCGCCAGGTACGCCAGCCGCCGGTGCCCCAGGCCCAGCAGGTGCTCGGCAGCCACCCGACCGCCGCCGGCATTGTCGGAGAGCACGGCCGGCACAGCCGAGACCGTCGACTCGCTGTTGACGATGACGACCGGGCAGGGCACCTCGCGGATGCGCACCTGGTGCCGCAGGGTGAGGGTCGTGCTGGCGATGATGAGGCCATCCACCTCACGCTCGGCGAGCACCTCGAGCGACTCGATCTCGCGCTCCGGATCGCGGCGGCCGTCAGCGAGCAGGACGGAGTAGCCGCGCTCGCGGGCGGCATCCTCGACAGCGCTCACGACCTGCGGGAAGTAGGGGTTCTCGATGTCCGTGACGATGAGGCCGATGGTGCGGGTGGCGCGCAGCCGCAGCGAGCGGGCCACGCCCGAGGGTCGGTAGCTGAGGGCGCGGGCGGCCTCCTCGACCCGCTGGCGCGTGGCCGGCTCCACGTTGGCGTGCCCCCGCAGGGCGCGGCTCACCGTGGCGATCGAGACACCCGCACGAGCGGCGACATCCCGAACGGTGGCTGGTCTGCCTGCGCTCATCCTCGTCGCTCGTCAGCGCGGGGCCGCTCCGGCTGGACGGGCGGCCGCTCTCGATATCGTGACGCCGTATCATGGTGACGCCCACCGGGTCGCGTCAAGTCGCCAGCACCTGCTCGCCCCCTGGGCGCCGTCACGTGGCCTGACGACAGGAGCGCTCCACCATGACGACCAGCCCGGGCACCGCCCTCCATCGCCGAGCCGGGAACCCGGACCCGGACAACGGACGTGTCCATGACATCCGGCCCGAGGATGCCGGCTGGCGCTATGTGGGCTTCGCCGAGCATCGGCTGGCTGCCGGTGCCGGGCTCGCCCGTCCGGCTGACGACCACGAGGTCGCCGTCATCGTGGTTGAGGGCACGGTCAGCGCGCGCGCCGGCCGCCAGCGCTATGCCTCGCTGGGCAGCCGCGCCAGCGTCTTCGCCGGGCCGCCACCTCCCGTGCTCCTGCTGGCACCCGGCACGGACGTGGAGATCGTGGCCGAGACACAGGCCACGGTCGTGATCGCCGACGCGCCAGGCGCGGACGAGTATCACGAGCGCCTCATCGAGGCCGGTGATATCCACGTCGAGACGCGTGGGCACGGTGTCACCGAGCGTCGCATCCATCACCTGCTGCCGCCCACGGCGCCGGCCGGCCGGCTCATCCTCTTCGAGGTCTTCACGCCCGGTGGCAACTGGTCGAGCTACCCCCCTCACAAGCACGACACGGAGGATCCACCCCGGGAGGCTTATCTCGAGGAGCTCTACTACTACCGGTTCGCGCGACCGGAGGGCTGGGCCTTCGCGCGCGTCTACACGGCGGACCGGACACTCGACGAGTCCTTCGCCCCGGGTGACGGCGACGTCATCCTCGTGCCCCGCGGCTACCATCCCGTGGGCGCCCCCGCCGGGTACGATGCCTACTACCTCAACGTGATGGCCGGCCCCCACCGGGCATGGCATTTCACCCTCGACAGGGATCATGCCTGGCTGATGGACTGGGATCCCACGAGCCCACGCTAGGACCACGGACAAGGAGCGATCGATGGCCACGACCATGGCGAGCCCGCTGCTGCGCACGGCGACGGATTTCCCCACCGACTACTGGAACGACTCCTGCAACGCCGCTGAGCTTACCTACGCCATCGAGAACGGGGCCGTGGGGGCCACCACCAACCCCACCATCGTGGGCTCGGTGATGAAGCAGGAGTACGACACCTGGGCGCCGCGCGTGCGCGAGATCGCCGCCGAGCATCTCGATTGGACCGACCAGCAGATCGCCTGGCAGGTCATCGAGGAGATGGCCATCCGGGGCTGGAAGATGCTGGAGCCCATCTACCAGCAGCACCACGGACAGAAGGGCCGCCTCTCCATCCAGATCGACCCGACGCTCAATCGCTCCCCGCAGAAGATGCTCGAACAGGCGCGCCATTTCGACACCCTGGCGCCCAACGTGCAGATCAAGTTCCCGGCCACGGCGGCCGGCCTGGAGGCCATCGAGCAGGCCACGTACGAGGGCATGAACATCAACGCCACCGTCTCCTTCACGGTGTCGCAGGCGGTGGCCGTGGGGGCGGCCGTGGAGCGCGCCCTGGCCCGGCGCGAGGCCGAAGGCCATGACACCTCCTGGATGTCACCCATCTGCACGATCATGATCGGCCGCACGGACGACTGGGTGAAGAAGTCCTGTGATCGCGACGGCATCACCATCCACCCAGCGGCCGGGGATTGGGCCGGCATCGCCGTCTTCAAGCGCGCCGCCGCCATCTTCGAGGAGCGCGGCTACCGGGCGCGCCTGCTGGCGGCCGCCTATCGCCACCACCTCCACTGGTCGGAGCTCATCGGCGGTGATGTCTCCATGACGATCCCGGCCAACTGGCAGCGGCTCTTCAACGCCTCGGACGTCGAGGTCAGGGATCGCTGGCACGATCCGGTCCCGTCGGTCTACGTCGACGAGCTCATGGCGCGCGTCCCGGAGTTCGTCAAGGCCTACGAGCCCGAGGCCCTGACGCCAGCCCAGTTCGACACCTACGGCGCCACCATGCGCACGCTGCGAGCCTTCGTCTCGTCGTACTGGGAGCTGGTGGCCATCATCGACGACCTGCTCATCCCCAACCCGGATGTCAGGGCCTGAGCGGACGCTGAGTCGAGAGAGGGGGTCCGGATGCCACGCACCACCGTCGCCCAGGCCGTCGTGACCTGGCTGGCCAACCAGCACGTGGAACGCGACGGCCATCGCCAGCGCTTCTTCGAGGGCGTCTTCGGCATCTTCGGCCACGGCATCGTGGCCGGCATGGGTGAGGCGCTGGAAGCTGCCCAGGACAGCGTGCGCTTCTACCAGACGCGCAACGAGCAAGCCATGGTCCATACGGCCGCGGCCTTCGCCAAGCAGAGCCGCCGCCTGCGCACCTTCGCCTGCACGACGTCCATCGGCCCCGGCGCCACCAACCTCGTGACCGGAGCCGCCAATGCCACGGTCAACCGGCTGCCCGTCCTGCTGCTGCCGGGCGATCGCTTCGCCACGCGGCGCGTGAAGCCCGTCCTCCAGCAGCTCGAGCGGCCGGAGGCAGGCGACCTCTCGGTCAACGACGCCCTGCGCCCGGTGTCGCGCTACTTCGACCGCATCGAGCGGCCGGAGATGCTCATCGACGCCCTGCCGGCGGCCATGCGCGTGCTGACCTCGCCGGCCGAGACCGGTGCCGTGACGCTGGCCTTGCCCCAGGACGTGCAGGCCGAGGCCTGGGATTGGCCGGAGGAGCTCCTGGCGCCGCGCACCTGGGTCATCGCTCGACCACGGCCGGACGCCTCCCTGCTGGCGCGGGCCGCAGAGCGCATCGCTGCCGCGCAACGCCCCATGATCGTGGCCGGTGGCGGCGTCATCTACAGCGACGCCAGCGCGGCACTGGATGCCTTCGCCCGTCGCTTCGGCATCCCGGTCTCGGAGACACAGTCCGGCAAGGGCGCCTTGCCCTGGGACCATCCCTTCCAGGTGGGGGCGCTGGGATCGGCCGGTGGCACGGCCGCCAACAGCATCGCTCGCGACGCCGACCTCGTCATCGCCGTCGGCACGCGGCTCTCCGACTTCCCGACCATGAGCTGGTCCTCGTGGCAGGATCCCGAGGTCGCCTTCGTCTCCATCAACGTGGCTGAGCTGGACGCCGCCAAGGCAGCCTCGCTGCCGCTTCACGGTGATGCCCGCGTCACCCTGGAGGAGCTGCAGGCGGCCCTGGAGGCACGCGCCTGGCGCGGCGCCTCGGCTGAGCGTCTGGCGCTCGTCGAACGGCTGCGCGGCGAGTGGAACACCGAGGTCGATCGTGTTCGCCACTTGGCAGCCAGCGAGCATGTCTCCCAGCCGGAGGTCATCCGGCTCGTCAACGAGGCGGCCGGCGCCGACGGCGTGGTCGTCTGCGCGGCCGGCGGGCTGCCCGGCGACATGCACAAGATCTGGCGTGCCAGCGGTCCGGACACCTATCACATGGAGTACGGCTTCTCGACGATGGGCTACGAGATCGCCGGAGGCCTGGGCGTGGCCATGGCCGAGCCAGGCCGCCGCGTCTACGTCATGGTCGGCGATGGGTCCTACCTGATGCTCGCTAATGAGATCCTGACGGCCTGCCAGGAGCGCGTCTCGATGACGATCGTGCTCCTGGACAACCACGGCTACCGCTGCATCCGCAACCTCTCGGCCGCCTGCGGCGGGGACAATCCCTTCAACGACTTCCGCTTCCGTGACCCGTCCAGCGGCACCTTCACCGGCGAGGTCCTGCCCATCGACTTCGCCGCCAACGCTGCCAGCCTGGGCGCACGCGTGCTGATGGCCAGCACGCCTGCCGAGCTGGAGGGTGCCCTGGCCACCGCGGAAGGCATGCAGGGTGGACCGGTGGTCATCGTCGTCGAGGTCAACCCCGAGCCGCCGGTACCGGACTACGAGTCCTGGTGGGACGTGCCCGTGGCCGAGGTCTCGACGTCCGAGCGTGTCCGCGCGGCACGCCTCGCGTACGAGGGCAACCTGGCCCGCGAGCGCTCCTTCGTCTAGGCGTCCAGGGTGGCGTCGCGTCTCTTCATAGTCAGGGAAGGGGGTCTTTCATGAGCGGCTCGAACGGTTCGGGCGGCGTCAGGGTCGCGGCAGCCCCATGCTCGTGGGGGGTCTTCGAGAAGACCGAGGATGACCCCCTGCAGCTCCAGCCGGAGCACATGCTGGACCAAATGGCGACGGCCGGCTATGCCGGCACGGAGCTCGGACCGCCAGGCTACTTCGGCGACGCGGGGCAGCTGAGGTCGCGGCTGGCCGCTCGTGGCCTCTCGCTGGTGGGGGCCTTCCTGCCGCAGCGCTTCAGCCGGGCTGAGCACGCGGCCGAGGATCGCGAGTGGATGATCGGCGTGCTCGACCTGCTGGCCGCCGGCCGGCCGGACGACGTCATGCCCAAGGCCGTGCTGGCCGATGCCTCCGTCGAGCCCGAGCGCATGCGCTGGGCGGGCCAGATCCCGGAACACCCCGAGGCCGCCCTGCCCAAGGAGCGCTTCGGGGTCCTCATCGACAACCTGCATCGAGCCGGCGAGGCGGCCCGCGAGCGCGGCTTCGATCCCGTGCTGCACTTCCACGCCGGAAGCTACGTGGAATCGGCGGCTGAGATCCACGCCGTCTTCGATGCCCTCGACACGTCGCTCGTGGGCATGTGCCTGGACACCGGTCACGCACTCTTCGGTGGCGCGGATCCGCTGGAGCTACTGGACAGCTATGCCGGATGTGTGCGACACGTCCACGTCAAGGACTGTGACCTCGCCGTCCTGCGGCAGGTCGCCAGCTCCGGCGGCGGGCTCATGGAGGCCTGGGACCGGGGCGTCTTCTGCCAGCTGGGTCTCGGCACGACCGGTCTGGATGGCTTCCTCGAGGGTCTCAAGGCCCGCGCCTGGGAAGGCTGGGTCGTCATCGAGCAGGATCGCTTCCTGAAACCGGCGGACACGCCGGAGGCGCTGCTGGCCCTGCACACGGCCAATCGCGAGTGGCTCGCCGAGCGAGGCTTCTGAGTTCGCCCTGAACGGCCGCCGAACATGCTGAAGGCCCCGGGTGACCCGGGGCCTTCGTGCGTTCGCGTGCACCTGCCAGCGATCAGGGCGCTGTCCGGACGGCCAGCACGGGGTCAGGAGTCGAGGCCGGCCAGGAAGTCGGCCGCGACGTCCTCGACGTCCTCCTGGTCGATGGCGACGCGCACGCCAAGCTCGGTCAGGATCTCGGTGCTGATGGCCGCCGAGACAGGGTCGAGGATGGCCGCCAGCGTGGCAGCGCCGCCCTCGACCTGGGCCAGGAAGTCGTCTCGGACGACCGGGGCCAGGTTCTCCGCAGGCTGGGTGTCCAGGTCATCCTCGAGGACGACGAAGCCGTTCTGAGCGATGGCCGGCTGGGTGGAGCAGAGCCAGCCGAAGTCGACCGCCCCCCCGGCCAGGGCATCGGCGATCTCAGCCCCGCAGGCAGCCAGCGATTCCTTCTGGATGGTGGCGAAGTCGATGCCGTACTGCTCGAGAGCGCCAGCGCAGAGCGGCCGGGTCTCGCACTCCGGGGGCAGGCCGAAGACGAGCTGGTCGGCCACGGGCGGCACGTCACTCAGCTTCGAGAGGCCGAGCTCGGCGGCCGTATCCGCGCGGATGGCCGCCGCGTTGGTGTCTTCGCCGGGCGTCATGCCCAGCACTGTGGCTTCGATGCCCAGCAGCATGTAGGCGGCCTGCAGGTTGGCGCGGTTCGTCTCGCCGTCGCCGCCCACGGCCAGCGCGGCCAGGCCGGGATCGTCGGAGGCCAGCACGTAGTAACCCAGGCCGGAGCCCACGTACTCAGGCACCAGGTCCACCTGGCCCTCCTCGAAGGCCGGGGCGCGCGTATCGCGGCTGCCCAGCCCGAGCTGCCGATCGACCGTGTAGCCGGCGCCCTCCAGGGCTTGCGCATAGATCTCGGCCATGAGCTTCGATTCGTAGAAGTCATCCGATCCGACGCGGACCGTGGGCTGCTCCTGGGCCGACACGATGGCGCCACCGGACGCGCCGAGCGTGGCCAGAGCGGCCAGGAGCGACGCACCGAGGGCGAGTCTGCGGTGATGCCGCATGGCAACCTCCCTGGGACTGCTGGCCGGCCGCCCGTCTGGCGGCCACGGCCGAAACATAACCGTACTCTGTCCGCCGCGACCGCGGGATGACAGCGTCAGGCGCGTCGCAGGGACGGAGGCGCGACGGAGCCGAGATCTCCGATGGCCTCCACGACCTCTTCGCCGGATGCCACCTTGACACCCCGTGGCGTGAAGCGTCGCTGCAGGCCAGCCAGCAGCAGGTCGATGCCGATGGCGAGGGCGGCCACGAGCAGGACTCCCGCGTACAGCATGCCCTCGTCCCGCCTGGCCAGGCCGTCGATGATGAAGCGCCCGAAGCCACCCCCGGAGAGGACCGCCCCGAGCGTCGCCGTGGCGATGATCTGCAGGGTCGCCACGCGGAAGCCGCCGATGATGACCGGCAGCCCCAGGGGCAGCTCGACGCGCCGCAGGATCTGACGCTCGGTGAGGCCCATGCCCCGAGACGACTCGACGACATCTCGGTCCACCTCGGCGATGCCGGCGAAGGTAGCCACGAGGATGGGCGGGATGGCCAGCAGCGTCATGGCCACGAAGATGGGCAGGAAGGTGAGACCTAGGCGGGGGTCATAGCCGAGCGGGGCCGCCGCGGCCAGGGCGACCGGAAAGACCATGACCATGACCGCATACGAGGGGATGGCTCGGCCGATGTTGGCGAGGTTCAGCCCGAGCAGCTGGAACCGTCCCGTGTGGCCGATGTAGAACCCCAACGGCAGTGCCACCAGGCTGGCCGTCAGCACGGCCAGGCCGGAGAGAACGAGGTGCTCGACCAGGCGGCTCGGGACGCCTGCGGGTCCCTGCCAGGCACCACCGTCCGCGAGGTAGGCCAGCAGCGCCTCCAGGCCGCTCACGTGGACAAGGTCCGAGCCCGCGCCCAGGGAGTCAGCAGGCGCTGGGTGCCCAGCAGCAGGATGTCGACGACGAAGGCCAGCATGACCGACCCGACCGCCCCGAGGTAGACCTTCGTGTCGAAGGAGGTCTGGAGTCCCTCGGTGATGAACTGGCCGAGGCCGCCGAAGCGGTCCCCGCCGATGATCGAGGCCACCGTGACCAGGCCGATGGTGGTCACCGCGGCCACCCGGACGCCGGCCATGATGAGCGGCACGGCCAGCGGCAACTGCACGCGCCAGAAGCGGCTGGCACTGCTGTAGCCCATGGCCGTGGCGGCCTCGTTGACCTCCGCAGGCACCGAGCGCAGGCCGGCTACCGTGTTGACGTACAGGATGAGCAGCGTGTAGGCCGTCAGCGGGATCACGGCCGTGGCCAGCGTCAGGCCGAAGATGGGCCGCAGGAGGGCGAAGGCCGCCAGGCTGGGGATGGTGTAAAGGAGCCCCGTGATGGCCGTGACCGGCCCGACGGTGCCCGGACGCCGGAGCGCCAGCACGCCCAGGAGCAGGGCGATGAAGAAGCCCGCCAGCATGGGGATGACCAGCAGCTGGAGATGCTGCCAGGTCTTGTCGGCGACATCATCGAGGTGCTCAGCGATCCAGTCCCAGCGGATCTCGATCACGCGGGGCTCGACTCGTCCGGACCGTGGTCGTGGGCGCCGGCCGGATGGGCCAGCACCTCCGCCACGGCATCCGCGATGTCCGGGGGCACCTCGCGTGAGCGGTCGTCGCGCATGAAGCCCATGACCGCCTCCAGGGTCAGGAGGCCAAGGACCCCTCCGCTGCGATCGACCACGATGCCGCTGCGCACTTCCTCATCCAGTAGCAGCGACGTGGCGTCCTTGAGGGTGGTGCGCCGGTCGAGCAGCGGGGACATGGGGTCGGCATCGGGCTCGCCGAGCGGGCCCTCCGAGCGAAGGTCATGGGCGTCCAGCCAGCCCAACGGTCGATCACGATCGTCCACGAGAAGCACGTGGCGATCCCCGCTGCGCTCGGCCCGCGCGCGGACGTCCTGCCTGGCTTCCCCCACGCGCGCCAGGGGTGCCTCGACGAGGGCCACGTCCGCCACCCGGTAGAGCGAGAGACGCTTGAGGCCGCGGTCGGCACCGACGAAGCGGGCCACGTACGCCGAGGCGGGCTGGGCCAGCAGGTCGGCCGGCGCCCCGGCCTGGGCGATGCGGCCGCCCTGCTCCATGACGACCACGAGGTCGCCCATCTTGATGGCCTCGTCGATGTCATGGGTCACGAAGAGGATCGTCTTGGCGAGGCCCTCCTGCAGTCGCAGGAACTCGTTCTGGAGACGTTCGCGGACGATGGGGTCGACCGCGCCGAAGGGCTCGTCCATGAGCATGACCGGCGGGTCCGCGGCCAGGGCGCGAGCCACCCCCACGCGCTGCCGCTCGCCGCCGGAGAGCTGGCTCGGATAGCGCTCCCGGTATCGTCCGGGCTCAAGACCCACGAGCGCCAGGAGCTCGTCGGTGCGGGACCTCTGGCGGGTCTCGGTCCAGCCCAGCAGGCGCGGCACCGTGGCCACGTTCTGGGCGATGGTCTGGTGAGGGAAGAGCCCGGTCTGCTGGATGACGTAGCCGATACTGCGGCGCAGCTCGGTGACGTCGCGGCTGCCGATGTCCTGCCCGTCGATGAGGATCCGGCCGGTGCTTGGCTCGATGAGCCGGTTCACCATCTTGAGGGTCGTGGTCTTGCCGCAGCCCGAGGGGCCGACGAGGACGCAGATGCGTCCCGCGGGCACCGTCAGCGTGAGGTCCTCCACCGCGCCCTGCGCCATGGCACCGCGCGTGGCGGGGGCGTAACGCTTGCTGACATGGTCGAACTCGATGGTGGCACCGCGCGTGGTCGCCGGCGTCACCCGCTCGTCACCCATCACGGCCGACAGTAGCGCATGGACCGGCAGGCGTCGCCGAAGGGCAGGGCGCGGCTGACACGGATACGCGCCTCACCTGGAGGCGAGCCTCAGGCGGCCATGGCCGCGAGCCGCCTCCTCAGACGAGGCACACGACGGGCCAGGTCACGTTCCACGACGCGATCCCGGCGTCCGAAGAGCCGGCCGCGCTCGGCGAGCGCTCGCGCCCGATCCGTGGCAGCCAGGGCTGCGCGGACATCGCGACCGTCATGCTCGCGGTGCTTGGCCACGTGCAGCCAGGCCAGCGCAGAGTGGCGCCCTCCCTCGAGGGCGATGGCATGCCAGGCGCCTTCTGCCTCAGTTCGCAGCCCGAGGCGCGTCAGCGTCCTGGCGCGCTCGATGGCGACACCCTCGTAGCGCCCTGGATCACGCCTGTCCTCGAGGCGCTCCAGGGCCGTGTCGAAGCAGGCCAGGGCCTCCTCGTGGCGGTGTCGGCGCGCGTAGGCACGTCCGAGCCCGCCCAAGTCTCCGGCATCCACCGAGCTCGGCGCGCGCCGCGTCGCGCTTGCCGGAGCCAGGTCCGTAGCCAGCACGCGCAGCAACAGGGCCATCGAGAGGACGTCCTGGTAGTTGTGCTCGAGCACCTCGCGCAGCAGACCACCGTGGCCCGACCGGAGGTAGTCCAGGTAGCGGGCCGGGACCAGGCCTCCAGGCAGGTCGTGCGCCCGGTGCACGCCGCAGATGGCGGTCTCCACGCTGGCCAGGCGGGCGTCAGCGAGACGGTGCCGCCACAGAACGCGCGCCAGGGGCAGGAGGTCCAGGTGAGCGGCATGTGGCGGAGCTGGCCGGCCATGCAGACGGTACCGGGTCACCAGCAGGGGCCAGTCGAAGCTGCGGCCGTTGTACGAGACCAGGCAGGCATCCGGCGGGATGAGGCCGGCCAGCGCGGTCAGGTAGCCCGCCTCGTCCGACTGCTCGGGCAGCAGCAGTTGCCGGGTCACGAAGATGTCCCCCTGCCAGGCGCCGACCCCGACCAGGAAGGGCAACGTCCCGGCACCAGTGCCCAGGCCGGTCGTCTCCGTGTCGATGAGGATGAGCGGCTGCCCTGGATCGACCGGCTCCGGCAGCCAGCGCAGGCCGTCCAGCCGCGCCTCAAGGGGCAGGCGACGTTCCACCACCACGATGGGCCGCAGGGGCGTCTCCAGGACGACGCCGCCCACGTCCGCCGCCAACCGTTGCGCCCGGTCCGAACGGGGCTCCGGTCGCGACCCGGCGCTGGGGGACACGCCGTCCGCGAACCTGGCGGCGCGCAGCCGGTCGAGGCGCGAACGACGGGTAGGCCCGATGTCGAAGCTGTCCACATAGCGCAGGCTGAGGTCGCCCCCTGCCAGCTCGCCTGTCACGCGGCGCGTTTCCCGGGTGCCGCGCGTGCCCCGTCCGCGGTGCCGGCCAGGACCCGCAGCAGTCGCGCGGCCAGGGCGCGGCCATCCAGACGGCTCTCGCCGCGCGGCCCGACGCAGGCCGGACAGCCGACCTCGCAGTCACAGCCGCTGACCAGGTCAAGGGCACCCGCGACGAGCTCGTCAGTGCGGTCGAAGAGGCGCGACGACAGGCCGACGCCACCGGGCACGGCCTCCCAGAGATAGATGACCGGGCGCTCGGCATGCGGCGACTGGACCTGCGCCACCATGCCCAGGTCGTGCGGGTCGGCCATGAGGAGCACGCTGGCCACCGTCTGCAGGGCGCGACCCGTGCCCACCAGGGCGGCATCCAGCTCATCCCGGCGCCATGCCGCCACGGCTGCCGGGTCCAGCGCCACCCACCAGGCCGTCGTGTGCAGCTCCATCTCCGGCAGGTGGATGTGGCCCCAGCCGACGTTCTCGTGGGTGTCCAGCTTCAGTTTCTTGAAGATGGTGGCGATGGAGCTGATCATGACCTCGCCGTGCTGGCGGCTGCCGGCGGTCAGCGGGGCGGTGTCGAAGACCTCCAGGGGCTTGAGGGTCACCGCCAGCTCCGCCTGGGTGTAGTAATCGGTGTCCACGGGCCGCACGAGCGCCTTGCGTTCCTCCCAGTCCAGCACGTCCACGTGGTACTGGCGCGAGTCGTGCAGGTAGATGGCCTTCTCGTGGACGAGCACGCGGGCCGCGAAGAGATCGACCTCGCCCAGGACCCGCGGCCGCTGCGGCCCGGTATCGATGATGAGCACGTTCTCCGGGGCGGCCACGCGCAGGTCGATCTCCGAGGCCGGGAAGTTCTCGCTGGCCCAGTACCAGCGACCATCGTCCGCCTGGCGCACGTGACCCTCTTCGGCCAGGAAGGCGAGCAGGTCGTCAGCGGCAGCACTCCCGAAGCGCTCGCCCGGATCGAAGGGAAGCTCGAAGGCCGCCGCGCGCAGGTGGGCCAGCAGCACGTGGATGTTCTCTGGGTCCAGCCGCGCCTCCTCCGGGCTGGCTTCGAAGAGGTACTCCGGGTGCATCGCCACGTAGCGGTCAAGGGCGCCCGCTCCGGCCACGAGGATGGCGACGCTCGGATCGCCCCGCCGTCCAGCCCGTCCCATCTGCTGCCAGGTCGCGGCGATGGTGCCGGGGTAGCCGGCCAGGATGGCGACGTCCAGGCGACCGATGTCGATGCCCAGCTCAAGCGCGTTCGTGCTGACCACCCCCAGGATCTCCCCGCTGCGGAGCCCCGACTCGATGGCGCGACGCTCGTTGGGCAAGTACCCGCTGCGATAGCCGCGGATGCGCTCGATGGGACCCCGTCCTTCGCGCATGGCCTCTCGCAGCGAGCTGAGCAGCAGCTCCACGGCCACGCGGGCGCGGCCGAAGACGATGGTCTGGCGGCCGGCCCGCAGGAAGGTCAGGGCTGCCCGATAGGAGAGTCCATGCGGGCCCGGTCTCACACCCGTACGGCGATCGAGCGGCGCCGGATCGAGCACCACCACGTGCCGCTCGCCCTGGGGCGCCCCGCTGCGGTCGATGACGCGGAAGGGGCGACCGGTCAGCGTCTCCGCCAGCTGCCCGGGGTTGCCGATGGTCGCCGAGCAGCACACCAGGCGCGGCGTGGAGCCGTAGTGGGCGCAGATGCGCAGCAGGCGGCGCAGGACGTTGGCGACGTGGCTACCGAAGATGCCGCGGTAGGTGTGGGCCTCGTCGATGACGATGTAGCGCACCTGCTCGAAGAGCTGGAACCACTTCGTGTGGTGGGGCAGGATGGCCGTGCTCAGCATGTCCGGGTTGGTGACGACCACCTGGCCCGCCTCGCGCACGACGGCCCGGATCGGGGCCGGCGTATCACCGTCGTAGACGGCCGCCGAGAGGTCCATGCCGGCCAGGCCGGCCAGGTCCCGGAACTCCGCGAGCTGGTCCTGGCTGAGAGCCTTGGTGGGGAAGAGGTACAGCGCGCGTGCGGCGGGGTCCTCTGCGATGGCCTGCAGGACGGGCAGGTTGTAGCAGAGCGACTTGCCGGACGCCGTGGGCGTCACGATGGCCACGTCCTGGCCAGCGCGCAGCGCCTCGAGGGCTTCCGCCTGGTGACTGTAGAGGGCGCCGATGCCGCGACGCTCAAGGGCACTGACGAGGCGGTCGTCAAGCCATCCCGGGATGGGCGCGTGGATGGCCGGCTGGGCCGGCAGGACGTGCCGGGCTTCGAGGCTGGCGCTCACGTCCGGCTCCGCCAGCAGGCGCTCCAGGGCATCTAGCGTGAGCCGGGGTTGATGCAGTCTCATCGCGGACCTCACAAAGCGCACATCCGTTCGATTCGTGCTGACGAGTCTAGCAGCACCCGAAGCGCTTGACAGCCCCGTTCTGGCCTCACTAGGCTCGGTGGCGATGTCCATCCTCCGGAGTGGGTTCCTCGAGCGGCGCGGAGCCGCCGCCATCGTCTTCGGGCTCTTCGTGGCAGGGGGCATCGTCTTCGTCTTCGCCGGCACGCTGGCACGCGCGACCGAGCTCGAGCAGGAAGCGGCACGTGCGCGTGCCGAGGTGGCCGCCCTGGAGGAGCGCCTCGCGGCAGGGAAGGCGGAGGTCGAGTTCCTCAGGAGCGACCGCTTCCTCGAGCAGCAGGCCCGCGTCGTGGGCTACGGAGAGCGGGGCGAGCAACCCTTCCGCCTACCTGAGGACGCCCCATCGCCGGAGCCCATCGTGCCGCTCGGTAGCCGGGCCGACCGATCCGTCGCCTCGGCGCCCCTGGAAGCCTGGCTGGAGCTGCTCTTCGGTGCCTAGCCGTCCGCGGGCCAGTCGTCCGGCTGCTGGCCGACCGTCGCGGGTGCATGGCGGGCACGCAGGTCAAGGTAGAGGA
>JBFYUV010000153.1:0-14491 GCA_041299865.1 Chloroflexota bacterium | reverse complement strand
TCATCGGTCTCATCAGCGGTCCCGCGCCGCTCTCCGGCGTGGCGGGCAGCACGGGCTACACGTGGCCACGCCATCGGGCCATGTCCCGGACGGCAGATCATGCCCCATGGGTCATCGCGCTGGCCATGTGGCGTTGGTCGCGCCAGCAGCGGTCCGACCCGGAGAAGCAGCTCGACGATGCCATCGCCGGCATGATCGAGGCCGATCGCGAGATCCTTGGAGATCCTGCGCTGCGGGCCGTGATGATCGCCAACACGACGGAGATGTGGCGCCAGGGTAATCGGGGTGTCTACGACGAAGCACTGTGCATGGCCCGTCCGTGGGGCTTCCCCATCGATGGCGTCTCCGTGCCCGTGCGCATCTGGCACGGCACGCGCGACCAGGTCGTGCCCGTCGGCATGGGCCGTTTCATCGAGCGGACGGTGCCCGGGGCGGTAGCCACCTACTACCACAACGAGGGCCACCACTTCGTCTACGACCGCTGGCGTGAGATCCTGGCGGTCATCGTGGCCGAGGCCACATCACGGGCCATCGTCCGGCCCAGCGTCGTCGCGGGACCGGTGCCGTCGGACCTCCAGTCCGCCGGCCGGGGCGTGGGTATGGGCCCACGGGAGCGCGAGATGGCCCTGGCCGACCTGCGCGTGCTGGGCGAGCCCGCCGCCTCGGCGTGAGGCGTCGGGCTCAGCGGGGTCGCCCGTCCGGGCGCTCGAGCTAGAGGCGCTTCTCCAGCGTGCCGCCGCGGCCACGGGGCACGATGCGGTAGTACGTCTTGTTGAAGAAGATCTTGCCCACGTGCCAGAGCCTGCTCGGCGTGGGGGGATGCGGCGGGTTCTCGTAGTCGAAACGAAGCAGGGTGCCCTTGCCGTCGCCGACCTCGAAGAAGCACATGACCTTGCCCGTGTAGATGGATTCCTTGGCGTGCGGCTCGCGCGCCTGGACCCGGGCCGCCACGCGCTCGGCGACGACGGGCGCCTCGAAGTGGGCAGTCGAGCCGGCCTTGCTGAGGGGCAGGTCGGTGGCGTCGCCGAGAGCCCAGACGTTCTCGCGACCACCCACGTTGAGCGTCTTGGGATCCGTCGGCAGCCAGCCACCCGGCCGCGGCGCGAAGCCGCTGTCCATGAGCACCTGGGCGCCCTTGTGCGGCGGCACGAGCACGAGCAGGTCGTACTCGAGCTCCTCGCCCTCCAGGCTCAGGACCATCTTGCGCTCGGGATCGATGGCTTCGACGTTGAAGAACGTGTGCAGCTCGATGCCCTTCTTCTCGAGCTCGGGAGTGGCCATCTCGCTGACCGACTCGATGGTGAAGGCGCGAGCGATGGGCGAGCAGTAGTGCAGGTCGCTCTTGTCGCGCAGGCCGCGCTCACGCAGCTCTGCCTCGATGAGGAAAGCCACCTCGAGGGGCGCCGGGGGGCACTTGTAGGGCATGGAGGCGATGCCCACCACGACCTTGCCGCCCGTGAACGCGTCAAGCGCCTTGCGCAGCCGTGCGGCGGCCTGCTCGCTGTAGAAGTGATGGGCCTCCTGGTCGAAGTGCTCGATGGTCTCGGGCAGGATCCGCGAGCCGGTGGCCAGGATGAGCTCGCTGTAGTCGAGCCGCGACCCATCGGCCAGCTCGACCTGGCTGTGCTCCTCGTCGATGGCGGCGATCGTGCCGACGACCAGCTCGACGCGGTCGTCGAGCAAGCGTCGCTCGGGCTTGCGCAGCGACTTGGGGTCCTGGTTGCCCATGGCGATGTACATGAAGCCGGGCTGGTAGACGTGCTCGCCCGTCTCGTCCACGACGGTGACCCTGGCCTCACCGGCGTCGATCTGCTTCTTGATCTTGCGACTGATGAGGTTGGCGACCAGCGTGCCGCCCACGCCGCCACCGAGGACGAGGATGCTCTTCATGTCTGGACCTCCGGGGATCTCGCTCCTACTTGAGCTTCTCGACGACGATCTCGTCGTAGCCTTCGTGCGGGAAGACGCCGACGAGCCGATGCCCGGCCTTGGCGACCCAGGCCGGGATGTCCGTCCGTGAGCCGTTGTCACTGGAGATGATGGCCAGGATGTCGCCCACCTGGCCCTCGCGGATGGCGCGGATGAGCTCCATGAGTGGGCCCGGGCAGAAGCTGCCGCGTGCATCGATGGTCCGGGTGGGGTTGGTCTCGAGCTGGAGCGCTGTCACGTGGTGGTCCTTTCTGGTCGGCATCGGGGCCGTGAGTCGCGTGGGGCTGCGGGGCGGCACCCTGGCCGCCGCTCGATCTCAGATGAAGAGGGACGCGGTGTGGTCCTCGGTCATGAGCTCCAGGACCGTCGCCGCGCCGACGGGCTCACCGAGGCCGTCGATCATGTCCTCACGCTTGAGGCCGAACATGTCCATGGTCATCTGGCAGGGCAGGAACTCGACGCCCATGAGCTGGCAGGCCTCCAGGAGCTCCTTGGGGGAGGCCACGTTGTACTGCTTGCTGAGCTTGCCGATCATCCAGGGGCCCATGCCCAGGAAGTTCATCTGCGACATCTTCAGGTGGCTGATGCCGGGCCGCTGCATGGCCGAGAGCATCTTCTGCATCCAGTTCTCGCCGGTGATGCGGCGCTGATCCTTGACGAACGGAAGCAGGCCCCAGAACGTCAGGAAGACGCTGGACTTGTAGCCGCTGGCCGCGGCTACGCTGGACATGATCAGCGTGGGCATGACCTTGTCGTACTGGCCGCTCCAGTTGATGATGACGAGCTGGCGCTGGGCCGTGGGCAGGCTGTCCGAGGGCTGGGTGGCAGTGGCGATGGCGGCCGTCAGCTCGGCTTCCGGGGTCGCAGCGGTCGTGGCGGTCATCGATGTGTCCCTTTCCTGCTCAGGCCTTCTGGATGACGAAGCGGAAGACGGTGCCGTCCTGCGACTGCTCGACGATGGCGTTGCCGGTGGAACGCGTCCAGGCGGCGAAGTCCTTGACGGAGCCCGGGTCGGTGGCCAGCACTTCGATGAGCGCACCGGAGGGCACCGCCTTGACGTGCTGGGCCGTCTTGACGATGGGCATCGGGCACGAGAGACCCTTGGCATCGACGGTGGAATGGATGGCTTCGGTCGTCATGTGAGGCTCCTTGGAGTGGCCGGCCCGCCCGGCGTCTAGATGAAGAGGATCTGGCCGTCGCCGGCGTTCAGGTAGAAGGCCGTCACGCCCTCGACGCCGTCGACGAGGGGATCGAGGTCCTTCTCCTCGATGCCGAGGACATCCATGGACAGCGAGCAGGCCTGGATCTCCACGTTGCCCAGCTCCTTGGCCTGGGCCATGGTCTCGTACCAGGGTGCCTGACCGGCAGCCCGCAGGTGCTCGACCGCGGCCTTCCCCTCGGCGCCAGCTTCTGGCGCCAGGCCGTGGTCAGCGTGGATGCGATCGGCGCGGAAGGCGTCGAGCGCCCAGTACTGCAGGAAGACGTGCACGGGGCGGCCGAGGGCCGCGGCGCCGGCGGTCATCACCGCGGCCGCATTGAGCTTGTCGTCGGTGCCGCTGAAGAGCACCAGGGCCAGGGGCTGGTCGTCCATGTCGCGAGTACCTCGTCTGCGTGGCTAGCTTGGAGTGGCTGATCCGGGCTCAGCCTTGCTTTCGATGGCGGCCGAGAGCTCGGCATAGCGGGCCAGGCGGCGCCGCATGACCTGGGCCATGAGGTCGCAGGCGCCGATGACGCCCGGATCGGTGAGCCGGTAGACCGCACCCCGTCCGTCACGCTCCGCCTCCACGAGACCGGCCGCGCGCATGACTGCCAGGTGCTGTGAGGCGTTGGGCTGGCTGATGCCGAGCTCGCCGGCGATGCGGCCGACCTCATGCGGCTCCCTGGCGAGCAGGTGCAGGATGGCGATGCGCGCCGGATGCGACAGCGTCCGGCAGATCTCCGCCTGCAGCTCGTGGATGGGGTCCATGGGTCAGTATCATTCGATATATGCGAACGTGCGCATGAGTGCCATGCGTCACATCCACCCGGGCCACTTGGCCGGTCGGGCAGCCATGGCGAGAGCGGCCCCCGGGGCAGGATGGGCGGCGGGATTCAGTCCAGGAAGAGTGGCTGGACCCAGGCAGAGAGGCCGTCCGAGTCGTCGATGCGGGCACGGACGTAGCCCTCGTGGCCGCTGACGGCATAGCGCGGTGCGACCCCATCGACGACGTCGAGGACCTCGCCACGCCGGCCCACGAAGGTCGTGCGGTAGGCCAGGTCGTACTGCGGCACGATGTCGATGGCCAGCTCGCGTCGTCCCGACGACACGTCTGCCAGCTCCACCCCCGAGGAGGCGTAGAAGTCACCGTTGGCGAGCGCTTCGAGGACCGTCGCCTCACTGAGGCTTGCCGCCCGGATGTGGACCCAGCCGCGCCCGGGGTTGGAATAGGGTCGCCCGAAGACCTTGAAGTAGTGGGCGTCGTCTACGGCGATGGCGTGGAAGCGCCGCTCGGCGGAGAGGACCGCGTCCCAGAGCGAGTCGTGCGATGGCCGCCCCGCTCCGCCTCCGTTGTTGGTCTCCGGACCGCCGTTGAACACCTCCAGGAGACGGCAGCCCTGAAGGGCGATGAGGTCGGCCGCGCGGACCTGCCAGCGGTAGTTGGGGTGGTTGACGGAGGCCATGCCGCCATCGGCCAGGACGGCGTCCGTGTTGCGCTGCAGGGTCTCGGCGACGGTGGCCCCGATGACCGGCGGGATCGTGGAGCGGATGCCCAGCCCGTTGACGTGCACGTCCCCGGCGGTGACTTCCTCACCGTGGATGAGGAGCATGGGAGCCGCCGCCGCAGCATGGTCCTGCGGCAGGGTCAGCAGGTCATGGTCGGTGAGGGCCAGGAAGTCGTAGCCTGCGTCCCGGTACCAGGCCACCACCTCGTCGGGGGCAGAATCCCCGTCGCTGTTGGTAGTGTGCGTGTGCAGGTTTCCGCGGAACCACGGCATGATCCTGTGCCCTCCAGTGTCTAGCGTACGCCAAGGAGCGAGGCGGAGCCAACTCGACCCGCCTGGGCGTTTCGGACTCCGCGCCGTCGGCAGCGCTGCTCGTCACGCACTGGTCGCGAAGGCCGGCATGTCGAGGAACGTGACCATGACGGAGGTGCCCGGTCGCAGGCCGCTCGCCTCCTGCGCAGACGTCTGCGCCACGACGAGCGTCCCGTCCAGGGCGGCGACCTGCACCCGACAGAGCGAGCCCAGGAAGCTCACCGCGAGCACCCGAGCATTCCCGTCCTCGTCGGGCACGAGCTTGACGGTTTCCGGCCGCACGAGGGCCGTGACCGGGCCTGGCCCAGCCGATCCATCCAGCAGCGGCACCTCAGAGCCGAGCACGTTCACCATCCCGTCGTGTGCCAGACCCGGCAGCCGGTTCGTCAGGCCGACGAACTCAGCCACGAACGCGGTCCGCGGGCGTTCGTACAGCTCGGAGGGTGGGGCGATCTGCTCAAGCCGACCGGCGGACATGACGCCGACCCGGTCGCCGAGGGCGAGTGCCTCCTCCTGGTCGTGTGTCACGAACAGTGTCGTCGTGCCCACCATGATCTGGATCCGCCGGATCTCCTCCCGCAGCAGCCGCCGCACCCTCGCATCCAGGGCCGAGAGCGGCTCGTCGAGGAGCAGGACCTGGGGGCGGATGGCGAGGGCTCGCGCGAGGGCGACGCGCTGCTGTTGCCCACCCGAGAGCTGGTGCGGGTAGTGCGCTGCGTGACGGCCCAATCCGACGAGGTCGAGCAGCTCGTCGACTCGTCGCTTGCGCTCCGCCGCGTCGATGCCTCGAAGGCGCAGGCCATAGGCCACGTTGTCCCGCGCGGACATGTTCGGGAAGAGGCTGTAGGCCTGGAAGACGACACCCATGTCCCGGCGGTTGGCGGGCGTACGGGTGATGTCGTGGCCGTCGACGACAACGCGGCCCGAGTCCGGTTCGTCGAGGCCGGCCAGCGACCGGAGCGCTGTGGTCTTGCCGCAACCAGACGGCCCCAGGAGTGCCACCAGCTCGCCAGGCTCGATGTCGAGCGTCAGGCCATCCAGGGCACGGACTTGGCCGTAGTGTCGATGCAGGTCGATGAGCGCGACGGCCACGCCGGCCCGTCCAGCCGCGCCATCAGCCGAGATCGTCGCGGTCGTCACGATGTCTCCCCCGTAGCATCCTCCTCCGCCGCGCGACGGCCGTTCGGCGCCGCGCTGGCGACCCCGAGGATGAGGACGAACGCGAAGATGAGCGCACCGAGTGCAACCGCCACGGCGACGAACGCGTCACGCTTGCCGAGCAGGTTGATGACGACCTGGACCGTATCGTAGTTGAGCAGTGAGCTGATGGTGAACTCGCCGAGCACGAGCGCGACGCTGATGACGGCGGCGGAGAGGAGGGCGGCCCGGATGTTGGGCACGATGATCCCGACGATGATGCGCGGCCAGCCGGCCCCGAGGCTGCGCGCCGCCTCCGCCAGCGTGGCGACATCGATGGAGCGCAGACCAGCGTCGAGAGCGCGGTGGACGAAGGGCAGCACGAGGATGATGTCGATGAGCACGAGCGCGAGCGGCGACCCGGTCGCGTTCCGGCGGATGATGGCGTAGATGGGCGCGATGCCTACCACGAGGACGATGGCGGGGATGGCCAGCGGCAGGAGACAGAGGAATTCGATGGGCCGCTTCATGCGAGGGACTCGCAGGTAGGCCCACGTCATCGTCGGGACGAGCAGGAGCAGCACGCCGAGCACCGTCAGCGCGGCGATCTGGAGCGAGACGATGATGGCCTCGATGAGGTCCTCGTCTCGGCCGATCGCCAGCCACGGGTCGAGCGTGCGCCTGCCACCCGGAGCGCGCGTCGAGAAGTCGAGCATCGCCACGAGCGGTAGTAGCAGGTACCCCCCGATGAGGAAGAGGATGGTCCATCGCGCGATGCCGCGTCCCTGGATGCGCCGCCCGCCGCTCACTTGACCCACCGTGAGGCCCGCCGTTGGAGGAGCGCGTAGAGGAGCATGACGATCACCACGACGACGATCATCCCCAGTGCCAGCGCCTTGCCGACGTTCGCTTGTCCGAGGACGACCTCACTCGTGAGCGCACCGCGGATGCGCAGGGGCACGATGGGGCTGCCCTGGCTCACGAGCGCCGCCGCGGTCGCGTACGCGGAGAAGGCATTCGCGAAGAGCAGCAGCAGCGCACCGAGGAAGCTCGGGGCCAGGATCGGCCCGCCGACGTGGCGCCAGAACCGCCACCCGGACCCCCCAAGGCTCGAGGATGCCTCCCACCATTCGCGGCGGAGCCCACCGAGGGCGGGCAGGAAGATGATGACCATGAGGGGGATCTGGAAGTACGTGTACACGAGCATGAGGCCGTTCATGCCGTAGATCCAGGTGCCTCCCAGGACGTCCAACCCGACCACCTCGCGCATGAACATCGTGGCCAGGCCGTTGAACCCGAACGTGGCCAGGAAGGCGAACGCCAGCATGACGCCGCCGAACTGCGCCAGGACCGCGGAGGCCGCCAGGACGATGCGTCGAAGCCAGCTGTTCGGGTCGGAGTCGACCAAGGCCCAGGCGAGGAGGCCGCCCAACGCCGCCCCGATGATGGCCGTCTGGGCGGAGAGGGTGATGGAGCGTATGAACGCGTCGCGGAAGGTCGCACCACCGAGGACCGTGACGATGTTCTGCAGCGTCGGCGTTCCGTCGTCGGACTGGAATGCGCCGATGACGACGATCGCGGTCGGGAGGAGCATGAAGAGCGTCACGTACACGAGGAAGGGGACGAACGCAAGATGGTCGCGTACGCGGCGCAGACGCAGGGAGCCGTCCCCACCTGACGTGGGGCCGGCTCCCGCTGCGGCGTCCGAAGCGGACCGGGGCGTTGCGACCTCGGTCACCACCGGATGGGCTTCCGCTATTCGATGACGATGTCCCAGTTGGCGGCCAGGTACTCCTGGGCCGCAGCGATCTGCTCCTGGGTCAGCTGGACGGGCGTTCCGGAGACAGGCGCGAGGTTGGCGAGCGCCTCCTCGTCGATCGTTCCGTCAGCGATGAGCTTGTCCTGCAGGACGGGACGTGCGAACCCCTTGAGCCAGATGTTCTGGCCCTCCGGCGAGTAGATGTACTCCTGCCAGAGACGCGCCGCGGCCGGGTTCGGCGCTTCCTTGTTGATGGCCTGGATGTAGTAGGACGCCACCGGTGGGGCGTCACTGGGGATGGTGACCTGCCAGTCGATCATGCCTTCCAGGGCGCTCGTCTGGGCAGCGTTCGTGTACTCCCAGTCGATGACGCAGGGCGTCTGGCCGGACGCGATCGTGGCAGGGCTCGGATCGACAGGCAGGAGGTTGCCTGCATCATTGAGCTGCTTGAAGAAGTCGACACCTGGGGCGATGTCATCCGCGGAGCCGCCATTGGCGAGGGCCGCCATGACCACGCCGTTGAAGCCCGCACCCGACTGCGTGGGGTTGCCATTCAGCGCGATCATGCCCGCGTACTCGGGCTTCAGCAGGTCGGCCACGGTCGCTGGCAAGGCCACCCGCCCGACATCGCAGCCGATCGACATGAAGCCGGTGTAGTCGCTGACCCACAGTCCGTCCGGGTCCTTGAGGTCGTCGGGGATGTCAGCCCAGGAAGCGACCTGGTAGGGAGCGTAGAGGTCCGTGTTCGCAAGGGCGATGGTCGGACCGAGGTCCAGGACGTCTGGTGCGGCGTCCGTGCCGGCGAGATTGTTGACGGCGTCGATCTCTTCCTGGCTTGATGCATCCGGCTGGGCCGACTCAACGGCGATGCCGTACTTGGCCTCGAAGTCTTCGATCATCTGACCGTAGTTGGCCCAGTCAGGCGGCAGCGCGATGACGTTGAGGGTCCCTTCCTCCTGGGCTGCCGCGATGAGGCCCTCCAGGCCACCAAAGTCCTCGGCCGACGTCGCGGTCGCGGCGTCGGCCTGTGCGAATGCCGGGCTGATGGTGGCCGCCACGAAGACGCATGTCGCCGCCACGGTCCCGAGTACGCGTGCTCTTGTCCAGTCCATGGGATGACTCCTATCTTGGGATGAACCAGTCGTTCCAGCTCGTCTTCGACGCTCGCGCCTCCTCACGATGATCGCCTCACTTCTTGAGGAACATCTCCGGGGTCGGACAGCGGCTCTGCTCTCGAGCCGCCTCCAAACTCGCGCTCCACGGTTAACAGATCATTGGCGCCATGTTAATCATTGGTGTACCGGTTCGCCAGGCTGTCCCGGTTCGCCAGCGCTTGAAGCGAGCCCCGTCATGGACGACGCGATGCCGGGGAAGGGCTAGCTCCATCGGGCTCATCGGGCTCATCACCGGGTGCAGGGAGCGGGGCTGCCGGGGGCACGTACTCGCCGGGCTCGATGCGCATCGACTCGACCAGTTCAAGAGAAGCTTCGAGGAGGCCCCCGAAGGGCACGCCCGGGAACGACTCGATGGCGATGACGATGACGTCACCTTCCACGTCGAGGCTGATGAAGCGCGACTGCTGATCGGCCACCTGCACGAACTCGCCACCCTCCTCGATGGGCAGTGCCCAGATGAGCAGGAAGGGCAGGTCGCATTCCTCGTAGGCCGGCGTGGCGACGTCCATCCACAGGCCAAGGAAGCCATCTACGTCGGCGGGGGTCGGTGGGCCCGGGTTCAGGTAGGGATTCCCGCCGATGACCTCGATGAGGCGAGGCACGGTCGCCTCCACCACGGTCAGGGAACTGGGGTCGCAGGAGTCCAGGAAGACGTCCCCGTCGAAACGGGTGACGCTCAGCACGGTGCCCGGCTGATCGGCCCGCTCCAGGGTGAAGATGGGACCGTCTCCCGAGGGACCCACCAGCCAGCCAGCATCGACGCGGAACTCGATGCGCGGGCCGACGGCGCTGCTCACGTAGCGTCCGGCGGGCAGCTCCGTGCCGGGTTCCGGCAGGGGCTCCGCGGCGGCTTCCTGAGCGATGCCGGGGAGTGCCAGCCACAGGGCAGCCGTAGCCGCCATGACGAGGCTGGCCGCGAGTGGGCGCCGGTGGCGGCTCATGACCGTCGGTTCAGCCGCCGTCGACCGTGCCGCTCGCCGCGGCCGCGATGCGCTCCTTGAGAGCCTCCCACTCGGGCACACCGGTCACGACCTCGCCGTTGACGACAACGGACGGAGTGCTGCTGATCTGAAGCGCGGCGCCCTCGGCGGCCTCGGCCTGCACCGCCTCGAGGTACGCGGGATCCTTCATCGCCTCGAGGAACGCCGTGCGGTCGAGGTCCAGCAGCTCGGCCATGTCGGCGAGGCGGTCGACTGTGAAGGCGCCCTGGTTCTCGCCCTCCTGGTTGTGGTAGACGAGCTGGTGGTAGTCCCAGAACTTGCCGTCCAGCTCCTCAGCCACGCGCATGGCGATGGCCGCATCGAGCGACTCCTGGCCGATGAAGGGCAGATCCTTGTAGGTCAGGAAGACCTGGCCGTCGGTCACGGGCCCCGCCACGAGGAGGGGCTCGATGCGCTCCGTGAAGAGGCCGCAGGCGGGGCACTGCGGGTCTTCGTAGACGTCGATCTTGACCGGTGCTTGCGGGTCACCGAGGCTGCGGCCGACGCGCAACTCCAGGGCCGGCGCAGGCACCTCCGGCTTGGAGACCGCCGCCATCTGGTCTTCCTCGAAGCCCCCGCTGACGACGACCAGGCCCACGATGACCAGCAAGGCGATGGCGATGGCGGCACCCGTGATGAGCCACATGGAACGGCCGGATGACTGCGAGGTGCTCGGTACCGGTGACCCGGACTTGCGAGCCGATCGCTCGGCCGCGCGGCGGTCCTTGCGGCTGGGGCCCTGGCTGGAGGCGGACGGGTCGGTCTGGCTGGTCATCGTCATCTCACCATGCGGGGGAACGGTCATGGACGAGTCAGGATAGGGCTGAGGCGCCGAACCCGCAGGCCAGGGGAGTGGCACGCGGGTGATCCGCCCCGAAACCCGGGGCCCGTGCCTCCCCAGGGTCAGCCGGCTCGCGCCCGATCCAGGGCCATCGCGCGCCGAGCCACGACGACGTCGGCCTTGGCATTGGCGGCGACGTGTGCGGTCACGCTCTCCATCCAGGGCAGGCCTTCCTTCGCGGCCCGGCTGCTGCCCACGACGATGGTGTCATAGCCGCGCTCGACGGCAAGGCGCTCGATGGTCTCCGCCGGGTCGCCGGCCGGCTCGATGAGCCCGGCCTCGACGCCGTGGTCGCGCAGGATGCCCCGGGCCTCGACGAGCTCACGGGCGTGCTCCACGGCAGGCTCCTCGGCCTGGCCGTCCACCCGGCCGAAGCCTTCCGGCACGACGCTCACGACATCGACCCGCGCCCCGAAGGCATGCGCCAGGCGAGCTGCCATCTCGAGGGCCCGGCGGCCAGCCTCGTGCCCATCGTAGGCCACCAGGATCTTCTTCATGCGGCCCTCCGCGCCCCGCCCGTGCCCTGCGCGTGGCACGGTACGTGGCCACATGGTCGCTCCGGCCAGGCCCGAGGCACAGGTCCGACCCTCACGAAGCCCGGGCCGAAGGTCCCGAAGGCACGCCATGGCGTGCGCCGCTCGACCGCCCGGGGCGCCTCACGCCGGGCGGCGGTGCGCCATCCACGGCAGGGACGCCAGACATGACGGCGGCGTCCCGGTGACTCCGAGACGCCGCGATGGGCAGCCAAGTAGGTGGCGCTCGCCCGCTCCCCCCGACGGGTCACCCCGTCACGGGCGAGCACCGGCCGCTCACGGATAACCGGTCAAGGAGTGATCCGCAAGCGAACGTGTCGATCGTGGCCGGGCTCAGCCTGGCCTGACGATGGCCGGATGGCCCCCATCGATGGGCCGATCGGCCCGACGCGCGGGCGGCTGGGTGGAGCCGCCATGTTCGGTCCCACTGGACATCTCTGGGCATGCCGTTCGGCTCACCCGGGTCAGCCGGCGCCGTGTGAAACTCACAGTCGTGAAGTTGGAATTGACACACCGAGGCGCCTACGCCATCCGCGCCGTGGTGACGCTGGCTCGCGAGGATGGCAGCGATGTGGTGCCCGCTCGGACGATCGCCAAGCGAATGGAGATCCCGGTACGGTTTCTGCCCCAGGTGCTCGGGGATCTCAGTCGGGCCGGCATCGTGGAGGCGCGCCTTGGCCGCGCCGGCGGCTACCGCCTCGCCAAGGCGCCGGCCGCCATCAGCGTGCTGGACATCATCGAAGCCGCGGAAGGGGACACCCGTCGCCAGACCTGTGTGCTGACGGGGCGGCCCTGCGGGGAATCGAGCGTCCCCTGTGATGTCCACGCCGTGTTCTCGGAGGCGCAGGTGGCCATCCTCGCCCGGCTCTCGGAGACCACGGTGGCGGATGTCCTGGCGGCCTCGGCCAGCGACGAGAGCACGGCTGCCATCGATGGCGTCGCGTCCGGCGGCGCGGCGTCGGTGGCAGCAGCGCCGTAGGCGCGGCCGGGCGCCACGAGTCGACTAGAAGCTTGAGCCTGGCTTGTGCTTGGCCACGTAGGCAGCGGCCTGGGCGCGGCGCTGCAGGTTCAGCTTGGAGAGGATGGAGCTCACGTAGTTCTTGACGGTCTTGTCCGACAGGAAGACCTCGGCAGCGATCTCCTTGTTGGTCTTGCCTTCCGCGACGAGCAGCAGGATCTTCTGCTCCTGGGCCGTGAGTTGCGCGAACTCGTCGGTGTAGGCGCTGGTGGCGATGCGGCGCACGCGCTCAAGGACCTTCTCCGTGACGGCCGGGTCGAGCAGTGACTCCCCTCGGCCGACGGCTTCCAGCGCGGAGATGAGGTCTCGCGCCCGGACCTGCTTGAGCAGGTAGCCACTGGCACCGGCCACGATGGCCGAGAGGACCGCCTCTTCATCGGGATAGCTGGTGAGCATGACGACGCGGATCCCCGGATGCTCCGAGCGGATCTCGCGGCAGGCCTCGATGCCGGAGCCATCGGGCAGGCGCACATCCATGATGACGAGGTCCGGTGCGAAGCGGTCCACGGCCAGCAGAGCCTCCTCGACGGTGCCGGCCTCGGCGACCACCTGGAAGGCCTCGCGACGGTTGAGCAGTGCGGCCAGGCCCTGGCGGACGACCTCGTGGTCGTCGACGACCAGCAGCCGAAGGGTCTTGCTCGTGTGCGCGCTGTCGCCGGAGTGCCGGGTGATACCGCGGGTCTCCGTGGGGTCTGTCATCTGCTCGACTCCTTGGCTCGGCCGCGCTCTCCGCGCGGCATCTCGAAGACCACCCGGGTTCCGAGTGGGTCGCTCTCGATCGTCAACGAACCACCGAGCGACTCGGCGCGCGCGTGCATGTTGGTGAGGCCGTGGTGGCCCGGCCGCTGGCTCTCCGCGGTGTCGAACCCGCGACCGTCATCGATGATAGACAGGCGCAGCACATCGCGGCGATCCTCCACATTCACGCTCACCTTCGTGGCGCCCGCGTGGCGGGCCACATTGCTCATGGCCTCACGCGTGAGCTGGATGAGCTGGATGGTCTCGTCCGGGTCGAGCGGCACGTCTGGGTCGCTGGCGAGCTCGACCTCGATGGGCGTGCTGCGCTCGAACTCGTCGGTGAGGGCCGTCAGGCCTGCCAGCAGGTCGACGGCGAGGCGCGCTTCGGGGTCGAGGCCCATGATGAAGTCGCGGATCTCCTGGATGGTGCCGTGGATGGCCTCGATGGCGTGATCGATGCGGTCGAGCGCCTGCGCGGCGTCGATCTGCATGAGTTCCTGGGTGTCCTCGAGAGCGAGGCTCACCGCGTAGAGCGACTGGATGGAGCCGTCGTGCAGGTCCTGCGCGATGCGCTCGCGTTCCTGCAGCACGGCCAGCTGGCGCAGCTCCTCGTGCATGCGCGCGTTGTGGATGGCCAGGCCAGCGTGACGGGCGAAGGACTCCACGAGAAGCTCATCTTCCTCGCTGAAGCCGCCCCCGCCAGCCTTGTCGGTGAGGTACAGGTTACCGATGACACGACCCTCGACGCGAACGGGTACGCCCAGGTAGCTGTGCATGACCGGGTGGTGCGGCGGGAACGCGGCGCGGCGGGGATCCTCGGCGATGTCCGGCACGCGCAGCGTGCGGTCCTCGCGGATGCTCAGGCCGAGCAGCCCATGGCCACGCGGCGGATGGGCGATGGCGCGCCGCACCTCGTCGCCGATGCCACTCGTGATGAAGCGTTCCAGCAGGCCGCGGTCGTCAGGGATGCCCAGCGCGGCGTACCTCGCGCCCACCAGTGGGCGAACGCTGTCGACGATGATCTGGAGCACGCGCTCCAGCGAGAGCTCCTGGGAGATGGCCACCGTGGCCGCGTCCAGGGCCTCCAGGCGCCGCCGGGCCTCGGAGGCGGCGGCAGCCCAGGCCTCGGCCTCTCGGATGGCGGTCGCGAGGTCCTCACGCGACGGTCCACCGTCCGCGGTGCCCGTGCCGGCCCTACGTGCATCCATCCCATCAATCTACCAGTCCTGAGATGACCAATGGCCCCCGCCGAGCCGCCTGACGGCCCTGCGACCGATCTTCGTGGCCGATACCCTTCCGCCATGCATGCCAAGAACATCCCCCCGATGTCCGATCAGGCCATGACCGAGAGTCACGCCGACGACCC
>JBFYUV010000147.1:0-2936 GCA_041299865.1 Chloroflexota bacterium | reverse complement strand
ATACTCCGTGCAGCCCATGACCGACGACGAGGTCGACCGCTTCTTCCATGCTCGCCTCATGTCGACCGAGTCGGTCGCCTACGACATCGAGATCCGTGAGGGCGCGCGCCTCATCGGCCTGACGACGTTCAGCAACCTCGACCCCGACAACGGCTCCGTGCTCTTCCACATCACCATCGGTGAGCCCGATGCCTGGGGCCAGGGCTACGGCACGGAGGCCACGGGGCTCATGCTGCAGCTGGCCTTCGAACGCATCGGCCTGCACCGCGTGGGCCTCTCCGTCTTCAGCTTCAACGAGCGGGCCATCCGCAGCTACCGGAAGTCGGGCTTCCAGCTCGAGGGGCGCGCCCGGGAGGCGATCATGCGCGGCGGAGAACGCTTCGACGAGTTCACGATGAGCGTGTTGGCCCAGGAGTGGCTGGCTCGCCAAGACGGCGCGGCCTGATGAGCATCATGCGTCGCTGGCACGCCTTGACGCGGAGTGCCAGGACGTGAGCGACATCGCCGACCGCCGCTTCGAGTACGCCCGGGACAGCCTCGAACTGAGCGACCTGGATCCCGATCCGCTGCGCCAGTTCCACGACTGGCTCATGGACGCGGCCGAGACCGGCCACCTGGAGCCGAATGCCATGACCCTGGCCACGGCCGGCGCCGATGGAGTGCCCTCGGCGCGCATCGTTCTGCTGCGCGGCATCGACGAACGGGGCTTCGCCTGGTACACGAACCGGACGTCGCCCAAGGGTCAGGACCTGGCGGCCAACCCGAGGGCCGCCCTCGTCTTCTACTGGGAGCGCCTGGAGCGGCAGGTCCGTGTCAGCGGCGCCGTGTCGGTCATCACCGATGACGAATCGGCCGCCTACTTCGCCGGCCGGCCGCGCAAGAGCCAGCTGGCGGCGTGGGCCTCGCCGCAAAGTCAGCCGCTCGACAGCCGGGTGGAGCTCGTGGCGGCCACGGAGCGCTACGCCATCCTCCATCCCGAAGAGGTGCCCCTGCCACCGTTCTGGGGTGGCTACCGACTGCTGCCCGAACGGATCGAGTTCTGGCAGGGCCGTCGCAGTCGCATGCACGACCGCTTCGTCTATCTGCGGCACGACTCCGGGGAGACCCGCCCGGGCAGCGCGCCGAGCAAGCCGCAGGGTGAGGCGCTTGGCGGGCCGTCAACCATCGGCCGGCGATCGGCCCGCGGCGGGCCATCGGCTGGCGGCGGGCCATCGGCTGGCGGCGCCACGTGGCGCATCGTACGGCTGGCGCCGTAGACGGTCACCCGTCACGCCAAGGGCGGGTGCCCCTGGCCCTGGTGGACGGCGGCGCTTCTCGAGCTCTCCGGCCGGACATTGACGGGCCTGCGACGGGGCAGGATCGGTCGTCCCGGGGTGTCGTTCGTCGCTACCGAACGTCTGCGCGACCTGGCGTCCGGCATGGCCCGGATGGAGCCGCTACGACCCCTGTTCGTTCGGTCGCCACGAACGACGCGCGAGCCACGGCGTGGCACCAGTGGCGCGGGGAGGCTACGCCCCGGTTTCGTTCGGCAGCGCCGAACGCGGGAGCGGCGCCCGAACGCGGGACGGGCAGGAACGAGCGCCCGGCGGAGGGCCGGGCGCTCAGAGCGGCGTCGTGTCGAAGCGGTCAGGCGGTCGCGGTGAGGCTCGGTGGCGACGTCCAGGAGTGCAGGGTGCGGATGTACTGGGCGCGCTCGAAGGCGCCCGGATCAGCCACCTTGCCCTGGCTGGCGCTGCCACGCAGCTGGCCGACCGAGGTGTACTCGTTCTCCACGAGCCACGCCCGCATCTCCGCCTCTACGTCGGCGATCTTGCCGGGCCCGTCGCGCAGGAGCGCGGAGGCCATGGCCACGACGTCCGCCCCGACCATGAGGGCCTTGATGACGTCCTTGCCGCTGTGGATGCCGGAGGTGGCGGCGATGCCGACCTCCGGGCCCAGCTGCGGCCGCAGGATGGCCGTCCAGCGCATGGGCATGCGCAGCTCCGTGGGGTGGCTGAGGCTCACCCGAGGCACCACGGCCAGCTCATCGAGGTCGATGTCCGGCTGGTAGAAGCGATTGAAGAGCACGAGGCCGTTGGCACCCGCCTCCACGGCCTTGCCGGCGAAGTTCGCCAGGGCCGTGTAGAAGGGGCTGAGCTTGACGGCCAGGGGCAGGTTGACGGCCGCGCGCACAGCGGCGATGAGCTCGAGGTCTTCCTCCTCGATGTCCACTGACGTGCGCGTGCGGTCGACGCTGATGCGGTAGAGGTTGAGCTCGAGGGCATCAGCCCCGGCGTCCGCCATGAGCCGCGCGTAGCGCACCCAGCCGCCCACCGAGTTGGCGTTCAGGCTGCCGATGATCGGGATGTGGGCCTTGCCCTTGATGCGCTCGAGAGTGCGCAGGTAGCGGTCGCCCTCGCCGATGAAGGTGTCCACTTCGGGGAAGTAGTCGAGCGCCTCGGCGAAGCCCTCGGTGCCGGCCTCCAGCGAGGCCGACAGCTCGACCTCCTCGTTCTCGATCTCCTCCTCGAAGAGCGAGGGCAGAACGATGGCGCCTGCCCCCGCGGCCTCGAGCTTGGTCGTCATCTCAGGGTCGCGAGTGATCGGGGAGGCAGAGGCGATGATGGGTGATCGCAGCGAGAGGCCCAGGTACCGGGTGCTCAGATCGACGGTCACTGGAGGTCCCCCTTCCCGTTGCCCGCGTCAGCCACCGGACCATCGACCGGAGCCGCCGCCGGCTCGTGCTCGAGGTGCGGGATGCTGCGCTGCACGTCGGCAAGCTGGCTGTAGTAGCGCCAGCGCTCGTTGGCATCGGCCTGGGAGAGCTCAGCCAGCATGGCGGCTCGGTCAGGGTCGGTGCGCTGCAGGATGGCGAAGCGGGTCTCCGCCGCGACGAATTCCTTGATGGGCATCGAGGGTTCCTTGGAGTCCAGCTTGAAGGGCTGGCCCTCCGCCTC
>JBFYUV010000144.1:0-5032 GCA_041299865.1 Chloroflexota bacterium | reverse complement strand
CGGGATCGGCTTCGTGGGCTTCGCGAGTCGGTCGAGATCGGCATCGGCCACGTCGTTGAGGGCACCGATGGAGGCCTGGAAGCCGAGCATCGCAAGCCCCAGCAGCCCTGCCTCGAGGAATGAGGCACCGGCCACGATGGCGAGGGCAACCACGAGCGCCGCGTTCAGCGCGCTGGGCAACGGGTGGATGACCCGCAGCCCCAGCACGATGCGTCGGAATGTGATCGGCTGCCGTGTGACGCGCACGTACCCAGTATTCGGCATCCATGGTCCCCAGACCCCGCCCGCGGTCGCGATTTCGATCAGGAAGCACAGCAGCTATGCTCAGGCCTGCGGATCGATCGGCGTGACAGACGTCAAGCGTCGGCTTGCGGCCGCTACTGGTCGTGACAGGCCTCGAACAACGCCACGAGGTTCTCGACAGGGGTCTCCGGCATGAGGCTGTTGGCCGGCGCCAGGATGTAGGCGTTGTCGAATGGGGCGCCCAGCGTGTCGATGAGCCAGCGCACCTCATCGCGCACCTGGCCGGGCGTCTGGGTCCCCAGGCGCTGGTCGCTGATGCCGCCGCAGAAGGCCACCGAGCCGCCGAACTCACGAGCCACGGCCCTCAGGTCCATGGCCTCCGGCTGCAGTGGATCGATGACGTCGACACCGGCCTCGATGAGGCCGCCGATGATCTCGTAGACATTCCCGCAACTGTGGAACACGACGAGGAGCCCGCTGCGGTGAGCCTCGTCGCAGAGCCGGCGGTAGCGCTCCGCGAAGAGCGCCCGCCACATGGCGGGCGAGATCATGAGGGCCGATTGCGTGCCCCAGTCATCGGTCAGGAGCACGCCATCGAGGTGCGGCAGGGCCGCCCAGGCACGGATGAGCTCGACCTGGTACTCGGTGATGGCGTCGAGCAGCCGCCGGGTCTCGGTCGGTGCCGTGTAGAGGCCTTCCAGCGTCGACTCCATGCCACGCAGGAAGTGCAGCCGCTCGAAGAGCCCGCCGGAGAGGTTGCCGGCGCAGAACCTCGTCGGGCCGTGGGCACGCAGGGCGGGCAGTGCTGATCCGAGACGGCCGGGCAGCTGCGCGTCGGGCAGCCGTCGCGCGAGGTAGTCATCGACCTCGGACCAGTCCGCGATCGGATGGTCGATGGGTGTCGCGCCCACGCCGCCCGCGGCGTGGGCCCAGCGAGTGCCCCACTCGTCGAGCCAGTCCGTCTCCTCGGTCAGGGCGCGGAGCGGGTCGATGAGCTCCGGCGTCCCGGGTGCTTGGTAGCCGATGGCCCACTCGTAGGGATCGACGAAGATGAGGTCGTCGGGGTGCTCCACCAGGAGCTCGGCCAGGGTGTCGCCGTGGCGCAGGACGATGTCGTAGGAGAGCTCGCGCAGGTGCACGGGACATCGTGGCGCTCCCCGTCGCTGGAGGGCGCTGCGTGTCCAGGCCTTGCTCGGAGCGGCCTGCTCCAGCCCTCTGCTGACTCGATCGTCGAAGCGACGCACGAGCGCCTCGACGTCCACGGGGCTCCCGGTCGACCAGCTGACGCTCATGGGTCCTGCCTCCTCTCGCACGCGTGCCTCGTCACCCATCCTGGGCCTGCCCGGCTCACCGAACACCCCCTGGGCCGGGCGCCTGCCGGCGCCCGCGGCACGCTCGGCGCGGGGCTCCGGACGACTCGGTCGGTCACTACAGACGGAAGATCTCGCGGAGCCAGGTCACGCCCTCGGTGGCGAGCTCTTCGGTGAAGTACTCGCGCATGTGGGCGCGCCAGCGTTCGGTCGCCTCGGCGGCCTCCTCGATGCGCAGGGCCTCCTCGGGATCGTCGGCCTCGTATTGTGCGAAGACACGGTCCTGCCACAGCCAGATCGAGTAGTCCCGGATGCCGGCCGCCTTGATGGCCTCCAGCGCCTCCGGCCAGACATGCGCGTGCTCCTCGATGTAGCCGTCGATCCTGTCCGGCCGCAGCCGGGCGGTCCAGGCGACCCTGGCCATCAGCAACCTCCTTGATGCCGCAAGAGCCGCCCGACAGCGACCCCGGCGCTGCCGGTGCGACCGCAGGCTGACACGCTGCGCTCTGTCGGCGGCCACCGGCCGTCGCGGGGCTCGGCCGGGCCGTTCATTCCTTGATGGAGCCGGTCAGCGCACCTCGGATGACGTAGCGCTGTGAGGCGATGAACACGAGCGTCAGCGGCAGCACCATCAGCAGGCCCATGAGCGCGCCCTCGGGGCTCTTCATCACCGAGCTCGTCCCCCGGATAGCGGACATCGAGACCATCGAGGTGCCGGTGACGAGGGACTGCAGGCCCACCGCCAACGTGTAGGTCTCGTCGTCGTTGAGCATCACGTAGGGCAGGAAGTAGTTGTTCCAATTGGCCGTGAAGCTCAGGAACGTGAGCAGCCCGATGAGGGTCTTCGAGATGGGCAGGCAGACGAAGCGGAAGAGCTGCCACTCGGAGCAGCCGTCCACGCGGCCCGCGGCGAGCAGGTCGCGCGGAATGCTCGTGGCGTAGAAGACGTAGGCGAGGTAGACGCCGAAGGGGAAGAAGGCCGTGGGCAGGATGACCGCCCACGGGCTGCCTACCAGGCCGATCAGGCTCAGCTCCAGGAACAACGGCAGCACCAGGGCAGAGGCCGGCACGATGAGCGCGATGAGCGTGAGCCACAGGATGACCCGCCGACCACGGAACTCCGCTGTCGCCAGGGCGTAGCCGGCCGGGATGGAGATGATGAGGCCGATGACCATCGCCGCGGCCGTGTACCACACCGAGTTCCAGGCCCACACGAGGATCTGCCCGTCGTTGAACTCGAGCAGGTGTCCCCAGGCGCGGAGGTAGTTGGAGGCCTCGCCGAAGGCCAGCGCCGGCAGCGTCACGAACTCGTTCTGGAGCTTGCTCGGCGCGATGGCCAGCCAGAGGAGCGGGACACCGAAGAAGACCGCCAGCACGACGAGCAGGACGACCCGCGACGACGCGCCGATCGAGGGCAGTGAGCGGCGCCGACCCTGGCTAACGCTCTGCGACATCGGGACGGAAGAAGTCGGTGAGGCTGATGATGAGGACGGCGGCCACGAGGCCCACCACGAGCATCAGCAGCGAGATGGCCGCGGCGCTCCCGAAATCGGAGAGCTCGAACGCGTAGGCGTAGCTGAGCTGGTTCAAGGACCAGTACTTGCCGACCGTCGAGCCTGGTGCCACAGCCAGCAGCTGGGGCTCGACGAAGAGCTGGACGTTGGCCGCGAAGGTCAGGATCAGCATGTAGATGACGTAGGGTCGGACGAGCGGCAGCTTGATGGACCAGCCCATGCGCACCGGCCCGCAGCCGTCGACGATGGCGGCCTCCGTGATCTCACGCGAGATGCCGTTGAAGGCGCCGTAGAAGATGGCCACCCAGCCGCCGGCCGCCGCGAAGAAGAACATGATGGAGAAGACCCACGGCAGGCGGTCCCCGCTCGTGAGCTGACCGATCGTCGTGAAGCCGAACGCCTGGAGCAGCTGGCCGAACGGGCTGATTCTGGGGTCGAACATGAAGATGGCCAACAGGGCCAGGATGGGACCAGCGATGGCGCCCGGGACGAAGTAGAGCGTGCGCATGCCCGCCCCCAGGCGGTCTTGGCGAGCGTGGACCAGGAGTGCGATGACGACGACACCGATGGCCCCCAGCGGCACCGAGATGGCCAGGAACTGGATGACGTGCCAAGCGGCCGGCACGAACCGCGTGTCGCTGAAGGCCGTGACGTAGTTGTCCAGCCCTGCCTCGAAGAGCTCCGGTCGACCCGTCCGGAACGAGGCGAAGCTGATGATCAGCGCGTAGATCGCGGGCCCGATGCCGAACAGCACCAGGAAGACGGTGTGCGGGAGCACGAACAGGTGTGCCGGTTTGATGGCCCGGCGAGCACGGGTGAGCATGATTCCCTCGGATGGTCGGACGGCAGGGCTTCGCGCTGCCGTCCGACCTCGGTCTCCCCGGGTCAGGGCGTCGTGACGACCTCGTAGCCGGCCACCTGTGCTGCCTGCACCAGGGCGTCCTGGAAGGCCTGCAGCGACGATTCGATCGTCCGGCCCTCATAGAGCGCGGCGATCACGGCGGTCGTGAAGATGGTGGCGGTGTCGTAGGTCACGATCCCGAACAGCGGGTCCTGGTAGGCCGCGGACTCGATGTACACGGGTCCAGGGTCGTTGGCGTAGAGCGGGTTGCCGGTGATACGCTCGACCCACTGCTCCGCGGGCGGCTTGTAGGCAGGATAGGTCGGCGCCAGGTCGACCTGGTACTCGTCAGCCGTGGCCAGCCAGGTCACCAGGTCGAGCGCCAGCTTGGGGTTCTGGGTGTGCTTCGAGACCGCCCAGGCAGCTCCTCCCTGGCCGCCGAAGTAGGGCTGGTCGTCGGCCTCCCACTTCGGCGGAGGGGCCACACCGAGCTGCCCGTTGGCCTCCGTGTAGTAGACGCTCTCCGGCGTCCCCCCGAAGACGAACTCCCCGAACCACGAGGGTGCGGTGAGGATGAGGAGCTTGTCCTGGTTGGCGGCCTCGATGAACAGCGGATCGAAGGTGCCGACCTTGGCCACCACCCCGAGCTCCTGCATCCTGTCGACCCACTGGGCCGCACGGACGCATTCGGGGGCCAGGACGTTGATGTAGACCGTGTCTTCTCCCTTGAGCTGTCCGGTCGCGCAGCGTGCTGTCCAGAAGTACATGTCCAGGCTCAGCGCGTCACCGAAGGCGCCGATGAGGTAGCCCGGGTGCTCCGCGGCCACCTTCTCGCCCAGGGCGGCCAGCTCCTCCCAGGTGGTGGGCACCGCGTAGCCGAACTCGTCCATGAGCGGCTTGTTGTAGTAGGTCACGCTCTGCGCGACGTCGTTCGAGAGGCAGATGAGCCGGCCGTCAGGGCGGATGCACTCGGCGATGACGTACTGCTCGAACTGGTCGATCAGCTCCTGCGGCACGTATGGCGCCAGGTCCATGGCCCAGTCGTTCCGTTCCGTGGCCGTCATGGCAATGAGGTTCGCGCCGTTGAAGACCACGTCCGGCCAACCCTTGCCGGCATTGTTGGC
>JBFYUV010000142.1:0-7536 GCA_041299865.1 Chloroflexota bacterium | reverse complement strand
AGGCTGTAGCCCGCTCAGTCGGACCCCACCTGCAGTCGAATGCATCGGACCCGACGGCTCGCTACTGATGCCGGTCCCCATCATCCGCGCTTGCCTGGCTGCCGTGGCCATCATTGCCGCTTGATACGCTGTCGCCCACACCAGCCCAGCATGTCAAGGGGAGACGAGCCATGCGCATCGGTCATCCAATGCTCCTACGGGTCGCGGTGCTGACCGCCATCCTGCTCGTCGTCCTCTCGGGACAGGTTCTGGCAGCCGGCTCAGCCACCCCGGACGAGGCCGTGGCCGAGTACATGGCGGGGGTCGCGGCCACCGACGCCGGCCGCGTCCTCGATGCCAGCGCGATCGACGAGATGGCCGAGGGCTACCGCATCGCGGAGTCCGTGGATCGCCTCCAAGCCTTCATGCCCCACCTGATGCTGGCACCGGCCGAGTACCCCTTCTACGTAGAGGCCAACCGGGCTCAGCGGGCCGATGAGATCATGAGCCAGGTCCTGATGCTCGCCTATGGCCTCCTCTCGGGCGAGACGATCGACGGAAGCCCCATCGTGCCCGTGGACAAGGCCTGGGCGGAGGCCTTCGTCGCGCGGGTCGATCCGGCGCGCCTGGCGGGCATCGAGGTCATGGACGCGCGGTTCCCGCATCCTGACCTTGGGACGAGCGAGCGGTACCTGCAGACCGCCGCGGTGCAGGCCGCGACCTATGGCGCAGATGAGCTGACCGAGCGCCTGCTGCTCTTCTACTTCGAAGGCCGGACATACGCCCTCGGGTTCACGCTGCTGCGCTATGGGGACACCTGGCTGGTCTCGTCCCAGAGCTCGCCCATCGGCGGCACGAGCACGCTCGGCACCGCCACGCCGATGAGCGTCGAGGAGTACGAGGACGTGACGTCCATCGCAGAATGAGCCGGGCCGGCGCCGCTGCGCCACGCGCGCCATCTGCTGGGCCTGGCCGGCACCCCGGTCGATGAGGCGGGTGGATCGTTGGGAGGCGACCGGAGGCTGATCGCGCGTGGGGTCGAGTAAAAGATACTTGACACTATGTCCGGCATGGCTTACATTGCCGATGTCAAGAACGTTTTACATCGAGGCCGCCATGTCGTTCGAGGAGAAGTCCACCTGGGTCTACGCGGTCATCGCCGTGGTCCTGCCCATCGCCTACTTCGCGACGGTCCTGCCGCAGCTGGCGACGACACCGGTCGCTGACATCGACTACCAGGTCCCCTTGCTGGCCGTCATCGGGCTGGCCATCGGCCTGGCCATCGTGGCCGCCATCATCATCTCCATCACGGCTCCCGACGAAGCCGGCAAGGCCGACCAGCGCGACAAGGACGTCAACCGCTTCGGCGAGTACGTGGCCGGCCTGGTGCTCGGCGCCACGGCCATCGTGCCGTTCCTCCTGGCCATCGCCGAGGTCGAGTACTTCTGGATCGCCAACACGCTGTACCTGGCCTTCATCCTCTCCGCAGTCGCCGGCTCGGTCGCCAAGATCGCAGCCTACCGGCGAGGGCTCTGAGCCGTGGTCAAGCCGACCCGCGTCTCGAACGACATCCGGGTGCTCCGCTTCGCCAACGGCGAGATGACCCAGGCTGAGCTGGCCGATCGCATCGGAGTCACCCGACAGACCGTCATCGCCATCGAGCAGGGTCGCTACTCGCCCTCGCTGGAGATGGCCTTCCAGATCGCCCGCGTCTTCGGGCTACCCCTCGACAGCGTCTTCCACTACCCAACAAGCGAAGGAGAGTCCCGATGAAAGCCATCGTCCAGGACCGTTACGGTCCCCTCGAAGACGTCCTGCAGCTCCGCGAGGTCGAGACCCCGGCACCCGCTCCAGGCCAGGTGCTGGTCCGCATCAAGGCTGCCTCAGTGCACATCGGCGATTGCCACATCATCCGCGGGGTGCCCAAGCTCTTCCGCCCCATGTACGGGTTGCGCCGTCCCAAGGCACCCGTCCCGGGCACGGACATGGCCGGCACGGTCGAGGCGGTCGGCGCTGACGTGACTCGCTTCAAGCCGGGCGACGCGGTCGTGGGCTGGTGCTCGGGAGCCTTCGCCACGCACGCCATCGCGGCCGATCAGAACCTGGCGCACAAGCCCGAGAACCTGACGTTCGAGGAAGCCTCGGCCCTGGGCGTCTCAGCCATGACAGCCCTCCAGGGGCTCCGCGATCACGGCAAGGTCGAGCCCGGTCAGCACGTCCTGGTCGTCGGCGCCTCGGGTGGCGTGGGCACGTTCGCCGTGCAGATCGCCAAGGCCATGGGCGCCACGGTGACCGGCGTCTGCAGCACCCGGAATGTCGAGCTGGTGCGCTCGCTCGGCGCGGACCACGTCATCGACTACGGCGTCGAGGACTTCACCCAGGGCGGGCCGCGCTACGACCTCATCTTCGACAACGTCGGTAGCCACTCGCTCTCAGCCACCCGGCGGGCGCTCAAGCCAGGCGGTCTGCTGCTCTCCAACGGGTCCCCCGTGGGTGGCTGGGTCGGCGGGCTGAGCCACTTCATCAAGGCCGGCCTCGCCTCGACGGTCGTGCGCGGGCAGGGCCGGCCCTTCGTGTCGATGCCCCGGCCCGAGGACCTCACCGAGCTACTGGCGATGGTGGAGGCCGGCCAGCTGCGGCCAGTCATCGACCGCACCTACCCGCTGGCCGAGACGGCACGGGCCATCGCGCACGTCGCCGAGGGCCACAACCAGGGCACGACCGTCATCGAGGTGGCAGGTCGGCCCGATGCCGCCCCAGCGGCGACCGAGACGGGAGGACGATCCTGATGTTGACGACCATCCTGGCGCTCGCAGGCGCCGCGCTCCTGGCCATCGCCCTCCTGGGCATCGCGTTCGTGCTCGGCATGCGCAGCAAGTCACGCTGGGTGCAAGGACCCGTCATCTGGGTCAGCCGTCGCTGGCTGAACCCCCGCCAGATGCGCACGGCGGGGCAGCCGGGCGCGTACGCCGGCATCATCCGGCATGTCGGCCGGAAGACGGGCACGGCCTACGAGACACCCGTGACGCCGGTGCCGACCGACGATGGCTTCGTCATCGCACTGCCCTACGGTCGTCATGCCAGCTGGCTCAGAAACGTGCTGGCAGCGGGTTCGGCCAGCATCGTCTGGGAGGACCAGACGTTCACCGTCGACCGACCCGAGATCGTCCCCACCGGAGACGTCATCGAGCACTTCCCGGAGAGCGACCGCCGGTCATTCGGGCTGATGAAGGTTGACGAGTGCCTGCAGGTCAGGACCGTGGCGCCCGGGTCGGCCGGCTAGCACCGAGAGGAGGAGACCATGACGACCGGATCCAGCAGCAGCCCGCGGGTCCCACCACGCTGGTTCGTGCGTTCGGCCTGGATCGCCCACCGCGCGCTCTACTCCGGCAGCGGCGGTCGCGTCGGCCTGCGCCCGGCCACCCCCGAGCGGTGGGGCATGCTGCGCCTGCACACGATAGGGCGGCGCACAGGCCAGGAGCGCCGCGCCATCCTGGCCTACCTCGAGGACGGCCAGGACCTCGTGCTCATGGCCATGAATGGATGGAGCGAGGGCATGCCTGGCTGGTGCGCCAACCTGCAGGCCCATCCTGAGGCCCTGGTCGAACTCGCGGACGGATCGACCCGCCCGGTCGTCGCGCGTGTCGCCACCGGCGAGGAGCAGGCTCGCCTGTGGGCCAAGTGGGCCACCCTCGGTGAGCACCTGGACGCCTACGCGACACGACGATCGGAGACCCCCATCATGGTCCTCAGCCCACGCTGAGGGGCGAGATCGATCAGGGGCGGCGCAAGACCCCTGTCTCGGGCATCCGTCTCAGGCGCCAGGAGCCCGTCTGCCGACTGCCTGCACCTCCAGCGCGACGGCCAGGACGAGGCCGAAGAGAACGGTGACGATGAAGGCCGGTGCGACTCCTGTGGCCGCGAAGACGAGCACCGCGAAGAGGCACTCCGCACCGAGCACCAGGCCGAGGCGGGCCGCGAATGGCTCATGATGGCCGGCGAAGGGAGGATGGTCTGGCCGGCTCGGTGACACGCCGACAGCATCTGCAGCCATCGTTACCGCCTCGTTCACGTGCCGATAACGGCAGGTCAACGGCGCCAGGCCAGCATCGGGGAGAGGCGCCGGGCGGCATCCCAGCGCCCCAGCGCTGGGCGGCCCATCGCCACAAGGAGACACATGGACGAGATCATCGGGGCGCGCAAGCGCATCGGCCTGGTGGCCCACGACAGCCGCAAGGGTGACCTCGCGGAGTGGGCGGTCTACAACCGCCGCCTCTTGATCGCCCACGATCTGGTGGCCACCGCGACCACGGGAACGCTGCTGGAGGAGGAGCTGGGAGTCGGCATCACCAAGCTGCAGAGTGGCCCGCTCGGCGGTGACCTCCAGCTTGGCGGGCTCATCGCGGACGGCTCGATCGACATGCTGGTCTTCTTCTGGGATCCCCTGCAGGCTCAGCCTCATGACCCGGACGTGAAGGCGCTCCTGCGCATCGCGATCGTCTGGAACATCCCGGTCGCCTGCAACCGGGCGACGGCCGACTTCCTCATCTCATCGCCGCTCATGCGCAGCGACTACGTGCGTGCCATGCCTGACTACCAGGCGCACGTGGACCGACTCGTGCCGGCCTGACTCCCACGCCGGCAAGACGGCGGCCAGACCTGGGCTTAGTCCAGTCCACCAACATGGCGACATGCCGATCGATATCCACGCCGCCAAGACGCACCTCTCGCGCCTGATCGACCGGGCAGCCGCAGGAGAGGTGATCGTCATCGCCCGGGCAGGCAAGCCCGTGGCGTGCCTGGTGGGCTACACGCCCAGGTCGGCGGACCGGGAGCTGGGCGCCTGGCGCGGCCGGGTCTGGGCCCTTGCGGACCCGGAGCGCCTGCCGGATGCCGCGCGTCGTGCCATCAGCGAAGGCCACAACGAGGTGCTGGCCAGCGCCGCCTCGGCGTGGGAGATCGCCATCAAGCGAGAGGCCGGGAGGCTCCGGGCACCGGACGACCTCGTGGAGGCAGCGGAGCAGACCGGGTTCGAGTGGCTCGCCGTCTCGGCTCGGCATGCCGTCCTCGCCGGGTCGCTCCCGGCGCACCACTGCGACCCGTTCGACCGGATGCTCGTGGCACAGGCGCAGGCCGAGTCGCTCACCACAGTGACCCGTGACGAGCGGCTGAGCCTCTACGGGGTGGAGATCCTCCTAGCCTGAGGCTGAGCTCGTCGCCCGCCGGCGCAGACCGGTCAGCCGGCCGCGGGGGTCATGCGGCCGATGGCCAGCTCGGCGATCGCGGCAGCCCGCGACTCGACCTGCTCTGGGCCGATCTCGTCGGTCGCGCTCATGGCCAGGACCATGACCGAGAAGAGTCGCCCACCCCCGGCATCCACGAACACCGTTCCGAGGTCCGGCCAGAACACAGCCGCGCGGTCCCCGACAGTGAGGTCGGTCGTGGAGCCGGAACGCATGACCGCGAGCGTGCCGCCAGTGAAGGCCAGGCTCACCACGGTGAGCCCGTCGGTCATGTCCGTCTGGTAGGTGCAGCCGCCGGCGCCATCAGGGTCGGCCGCTGTGAACGTCGCCTCCATGATGGCGCCGAGATCGTCGAGGCTGACGATGGCGCATGGGTCGCCGACGAACTCGATGGCCGGACCGGTGGCCTCCTCAGGCAGGGTGGCAGTGACGGGTCCGCCCGCGAGCAGCGCCTCCGCCAGCGCGGTCGCGGCAGCGAGGGGATCTGACACCCCGGCCCCCAGCATCACGTTGACCATCAGCGCACCGCCATCCTCGAGACCGACAAGGACGGTCGGCGGCGTGCTGCTCTCAGCGTCTCCAGGGCTGACCAGGGCCGGCGAGCCGGCGATCGAGACGTCCTCGGCCTCCGGAAAGGCGAACCGCGCCAGGTCGAGCGACATCTCCGGGGTCAGCGCCGCGACGGCGACCATCGTGTCACCGGCCATGTACGTGCAGTAGAGGTTGGAGAGCGAGTCGTCGCCGACGACGTCGAGGCCCAGGGCCGCGGACGCGGCCGCGTCATCCGCCAGCTGGCAGGCCGGCCGGAAGGTGACCGCGTCGGACTGGGCCGCCGCCGCCGGCGCAAGGACCGTCACGAGGAGGATCGACAGGCACAGCTGCCTCCAGCCACGAGTGAGCATGGACATGGATGGACCTCCGTATGCCCCCAGGGTGTCGGTGAGCGCCGATGGGCGGCGGTATAGCACACGCCGAGCTCAGCGCACAAGCCACATCCGTAGTCCGGCCCGGCTCAGCGGACCAGCATCGGATCGCCGATGTCCGCTCGACGGGGGAACGATGGCACGGCCTCGGCGATCGTGACCGCGTGGCTGCCGGCCAGGACGCCGTAGGCAGCGGCGTCAGCGGGCACCGCTCCACGCGCGAGCGCCACGGCGAAAGCCGCGCTGAAGGCGTCACCGGCGCCCGTCGTGTCGACGACCGACGGTCTCAGTGCCGGGATACGCAGGGGCGTGGTCCCGTGGCGCCCCACGAGCGCCCCGTCGTGCCCGAGCGTCAGGACGACGGTGGCCGATGTCATCCCGGTGAGCGCGGCGAAGAGGTCGGACGGCTCGGCATCCCCGCCGAGGCCCGTGATGCGGGCGGCCTCCTGTCGGTTTGGCACCAGGCAGTCGATCACCTGGAGCAGCGACGCGGGCAGAACCGTCGCCGGCGCTGCGTTGAGGACCACGGTCCGTGCGTGTGCACGGCCGATGGCGCAGGCGTGCTCCGCCACCGCCATCGGGATCTCGAGGCTCACGAGGAGGACGTCGGCGGCGGCGATCCACGGCTCGAAGCGAGCCACGTCGCCTACCTCCAGCCGTTCGAGCGCACCCGGCGCGATGAGGATGCGGTTCTCGCCGGTCACCTCGACGATGACGGCACCGACCATCGTGGCCGCGTCCACGGTCCTGACTGCCGTAGCGTCCACGCCCTCTACGGCCCAGAGCTCCCGGGCCGCATGCCCGTAGGGATCGTCGCCCACCGCAGTCAGAAGAGCGACGTCAGCTCCCAGTCGTGCCGCGGCGATGGCCTGGTTGGAGGCCTTGCCGCCGTGGCTGGTCCTGAACGAGCGGCCCACGACGGTCTCGCCCGCCACGGGCACCCGCTCGGTCAGGAAGGTCAGGCCGACACCGTAGCCTCCCACGGTGGCGACCCGAGGATGTCGACGCGACTCAGCCATCGATGCTCGCCATCCTGACGATGCTCGTCCTCCCAACGCGGGAGGCCCGCCCCACGATGGGACGGGCCTCGATGCGGGACCGCTCGCCGTTCTGGCTGGCGAGGCCCGGGGCGGGCATGCGGGCCGACCGCAGATGGGCTACTCGTCCGGATGCAGGTACCGGAAGGCGAAGGCAGCAACGGCACCCGCTGCCAGCTGCGCCACGAGGTAGATCCAGATGTTGCCCCAGGCGAAGATGTTCATGATCGAGCCACCGACCGCCACGGCCGGGTTGAAGGCGCCGCCCGAGACGGACCCGACGGCATAGGCGCCGGCTACCACGGTGAAGCCGATGGCAAAGCCGTAGAACGAGTTGCCCTCGGTGCCCTTGGC
>JBFYUV010000139.1:0-6142 GCA_041299865.1 Chloroflexota bacterium | reverse complement strand
CCAGGCCGGTCACCTCGGGCCGCGTGGGCAGCGTGCGGGAGACGACGGCCACGATGGGCACGACCCAGAGCGGCAGCGTATAGGCCAGGATCGACGCGCGGCCGGCTTCCACGAAGGGCAGGGCGAGGTTCATGATGCCGATGCCCACGGCGATGGCCAGCAGGCCATAGGAGACGATGATGGGCACATCCGCCCGGGCCGGCCGCTGCAGCCGCCCCGCACCCTGCATGAGCGCCGCCAGGACGGCCATGGCCACCAGCAGGCGGAGCATCGCGTAGGTGAAGGGCGGGATCGTCTGCAGTCCGATCTTGGCCACCGTCCAGTGGCAGCCCCAGACGATGACGAGGGCCGCCAGGAGCAGCCAGGCGCGACCGGTCGCGGACCTTGCCCAGGCGGTCACGTGGCGCGGCGGCTCAGCCGGTCGGCGTCAGGGCATCGGTGGCGGCCGCGGGCACGGCGCGGATGACCTGCTCGTCGTAGCTCATGGCCAACTGCTCGCCGGGCGCGACCACGAGCATGTCCTCCGGTGCCCAATCGCCGTCGATGAGCTTCCTGATGAGGATCAGCTCCCCCGCCAGCTTCTCGAACTGCCATCCCCGCCGCTCGGCATCCCCGCGGGCCCGGTCTTCCGCCAGGCCTGCAGCCTCAGGATGAGCGACGCCCATGTCCACGTAGGCGGCACGATCGTAGTGCGAGCGCCAGGCGCCGAGTGCCTCCATGAGGTAGGCGGCGTTGTCCTCGCCGTACTTCTCGACGTACTCCTCGTAGGTGGCCTGCGTGGCTGTTTCGGATCCCGAGCCGACGCCGCCGAAGGCGCTGCCGTCGTCGGTCCGCTCCAGGTAGTCCTGCACATACCAGTAGGTGCCGGGGTGGCCCAGGAACTCCGCGCTGTAGTGGTCCCGCGACCCGAGGAACAGCGTGATGCAGTCATGCGCACGCGGCACGACGAGCGGGATGGCACCCGCTCGCAGGCCGGCGATGGCACCCCCGCACAACCCGTAGGCGAGCACCACGGCGTCGTAGGGCGCGCCGGTCTCGTCGACCTGGGCCTGCAGGATCGTGCGCAGGTTGGGCGGGTCGTCGTGGAGGCCGCGCAGGTTGAGGCGCACGTCCACGACGTGGGGCGAGCGGGCGGCGCAGAGGTAGACGCTGCGCGCCAGGACCTCGCAGGTGAGCGCCAGGATGTGGAGCTGGTGCTCACGGCGTGTGGCCAGTGAAGGCGCCCTGGTCACGGTCGCTCCATCCTCAGCGGCCCGCCCCGACCCCGGAGTCGATGGCCGCGCCGCCGTACGTCAGCGCGGTGTCGAAGGCGGCCTCGATGTTCTCCGGTGGCACGAAGGCCTGGATGTTGTGAACGGTGGCGAAGACGAAGCCGCCACCCGGCGCGAAGTCGTCGATGCGCCGCTTGACCTCGTCGCGAACCTCGTCGGGCGTCCCGAAGGGCAGCACCTTCTGCGTGTCCACGCCACCACCCCAGAAGGTCACGTCCTTCCCGTAGGCGGCCTTGAGGCGCTTCGAATCCATGCCCTCGGCGCTGACCTGCACGGGGTTGATGATGTCCACGCCCATTTCGATGAGGTGGGGGATGAGGTCGAAGATGGCGCCGCACCCGTGGTAGAACAGCTTCGCCCTGGTGGGCGACTTGATGGCCTCGAAGAGGCGCTTCTGGCGTGGCTGGATGAACTACAGGTAGCTCTGTGGGCTGATCATCCAGCCCTGCTGGGTAGCCACGTCATCCCAGAAGGTGAAGACGTCGATGAGCTCCCCGACCTGGCCCAGGTAGCGGTCGATCGACTCGATGTAGATGTCCGTGATGCCGTCCACGAGCTTGGCCGAGAACTCGGGCGCCGTGAGCATGGCCATCATGAAGTTCTCCATGCCGACGGTCCGGCAGGGCTGCTCGAAGATGCCGCCACCGATGACGGCGGAGCCGACGAGCGCATAGTCGGTCGTGGCGCGCAGCTCCTCGGCACGGCTGCGGAGCCTGGCGATGACCTCTGGCGGGTCGGGTTCCGGCCAGCGGTAGGCGTCCAGGGCCTCCACCGTCATCTCCTTGATGGGGAACTCCACCCAGTCGTAGTAGAGCGGCTTGTCCTTGGGCATGCGCATCTTGCTGCCCCAGCGGTCCCACATGGCCCAGTAGTCGCCGTCATCGACGATCTGCACGCCGCCGACATGGGCCATCGGCGGCTGGACCATGCGGGTGTCCACCTCGAAGCGCCGCAGGACATCCTCTCCCATATAGGGGAGTTGCTGGACCTCGTCGTAGATGGTGATGTCCTCTTCGGGCAGCCCCAGGTGATCGCGCAAGGGGACGTAGGCGGCCTTCGTGATGGAGGTGACGGGGGTCGACCCCAGGTCGATCGGGATCCGGTCGGGCTCCCGGTGCTCGAGTGCCGCAAGGATGCGCTCGCGTGGCGTCATGGTCGCTCCCTCCCCAGTCTCTCGATCAAGCGTCTGCGGTACCGAAGGTGTAGGCGCCGCCGGGCGCCTCGACGAACAGGATGTGCTGCTCGGCATCGCCGAGGCCGCGCTCGTGCATCATGGCAGCGAAGTCGGCCAGCAGCCAGGCCCAGCCGGGGGTGCCACCAAACTGCGTCCAGTAGCCCTGGCGAGCGGCGTCGAGGCCCAGCGTGATGTGGCCCAGCAGACCGTCCTCAGCCGCCCACTCGAGCAGCTGGAGCGTGCCGTTGGGCTTGTCGCCCCAGCGGAAGCCCTGGTCGTACTCGACACGGGCGCCGGTGGCGGCGATGTCCCGCATGTAGGTGCGGTCGACGACCTTGTCCACGTGTGAGAGCACGATGTGGGCCGGGTCGCCACCATGCTGGGCGAGGACCTCGACCTGCTCGAGCGCGCCCGTGCCCCCCTCGCAGTGGGTGAGGATGGGGCAGCCCGTGCGGTGCTGGGCCATGGCTGCAGCTGCGAAGACCTTCTCGTCGCGGGCGCTCGGGCCGCCGGTGGAACCGGCGATCTTCATGACGCCGGCCCGGTGCGACGTGCGCTTGACGATGGGAGCGGCGTAGTCGAGCTCATCGATGCCGTCCTCGATGTCGGCCACGAAGAGGCCGGCGATCTCCTCTGCCGAGAGCCTCACCGACCAGTGGCGGTCGTGGTAGTAGCGCTCGTGATGAAGGCCCGATGGAGCGATGACGTGGACGCCGCTGCGCCGCGCGATCTCGGCCAGCATGAGCACGTCACGGCCGCAATCGGCGGGCATGGCATCCACGACGGTGCGCAGGCCCAGGGCCTGGGCGGGTGCCAGCTCGGCCACGGCCTTGTCCACGTCGGCGAGCTGGAAATCGGGGAAGAGCTGTACCGGCCGGCCGCCGTGGATGACGAGGTGCTCATGCGCGTAGACGATGCCCAGCTCCTCGGGGGCGATGTCGCCAAGGACGGTGCGGGCGAAGGCCATGGGGTTCAGGCTCCTTTCAAGACGCGGCGTCGGCCCGCGCGGACCGACCGGGCATGGTCCCGGGGTCTTCGGCGGCCTGCATGACGAGGGCGACCGCACCCAGGACCCCGGCGTGGTCGGAGCGCTCAGCGCGCAGGATGGGGATGATGCGGTCCTTGGGGTAGCGGAAGGCGTAGCGGTCCACGTAGGCCTGGACCGTGGGCAGAAAGTGCTCGGCCTGGGCCATGGGTCCGCCGGCCAGCACGACGACCTCGGGGTCGTAGGCATGGATGGCGGTGACGATAGTGGCCCCGAGGTCACGGCAGAACCGCGCCAGGATCTCGGTGGCCACGCGATCGCCGGCCTGCACGCCCTCCACGAGCGTACGGAAGGTGATGCGGCCGGGCTCGCGCTCGTAGGCATCGGTGATGGTCGAGGGCACCTTGCGGGCCACGTAGTCGCGCATGCGTCCGACCACGGCGTTCGCCGACACGAGGGTCTCCGCGCAGCCGATGTTGCCGCACAGGCACGTCCGGCCGCCGACCTCGATGGTGGCATGGCCGAAGGACACGGCGGCAGCCAGGTGCTTCGAGAGGAGCGGCCGGCCGCCGATGATGGCGCCCGCGCCGAGGCCCGTGCCCAGCGTCAGGCCGACCACGTCCTGGCAGCCGCGCGCGGCTCCGAAGCGCCACTCGGCAAGCGTGGCGGCAGCGCCGTCGTTGACGCAGCGGACCGCCACAGCGAGGTGCGCCTCCAGTCGCTCGCGCATGGGGAAGCCTTCGATGCCGGGCACCTTGCCAGGCAGGTTGCGCACACCATAGGTGGCCTCCACCACGCCCGGCGCAGCGATGCCAACGCCGCGCAGCCCTTGAGCCCCCTGCCTGAGGACGGCTTGGTCGGCATAGGCGATCAGCTTCTGCCAGACGACATCGAACGGCTCGTGGCCGGTCTCGTCGACGTGCGCGTGGTGGACCTTCCCATCCGCGGTGACGACGCCGGCCTTGCTGCGGGTGCCGCCGATGTCGAAGCCGAGCCACCACTCCCCGGGCTGCGCCGACATCACGCGGAGCCCTGGGTCCCGGCGCTGGCCGCCGCCCCGGCCGCTGCCCCGGCGATCTCGAGGACGGCACAATCGCGCCGGAGCCGATCGCGCAGGTCGCTGCCGGCCACGCCACGCGGATCGCCGTCGCGGGCGGCGGCCATCGCAGCGGCCGTGCCGGCGGCCTGGCCCATGGCCATGGTCTGGGCCATCGAGCGGACGGAGGCATGGGCGTCGTGCGTGGCGGAGAAGCAGCGCCCTGCCACCAGCATGTCCACCGCGTCGCGCACGATGAGCGTGCCGTAGGGGATGCCCACGACCTCGCCGTCAGGCAGGTACTGCCAGCGCGTGTCAGCGCCCGGATGGTGATCCTCGATGGGCGCGCCGCAGAGCCCCACCTCATCATCGAAGCGGCGGGCACCCAGCACGTCGTCCCGGGTCAGGCGGTAATCGCCGTAGACGCGCCGTGTCTCGCGGACGCCGATCTGCGTCGAGAGCGCCACCAGCGAGGCGTTCTCGTAGCCGGGCACGCGGTCGCGCAGGAAGCGCGCGTACTCGAAGGCCTGGCGCCGGCCTCGCATCTCGGCTTCGGCCAGCAGTCCGGGGTCCGTGGCATTGATGACCAGGCCTTCCGACTGGCGGAATGAATCGATCCGCGTCATGACCGTGGCAACCATGCCCTCGATGGGCGTGATGTGGTCCGAGCCTTCGCGGCGGGGCAGGTCGTAGTCGCCCGACTCGGCCGCCTCCGCCATGCGCTGGTGGACCTCCGCCGTGCTCATCAGCTTGCGTCGGGCGATGTCCACGTTGACCATCTTGAAGGTCGTGGTCAGCGTTTGCGCAGGTGACTCGACGCCGGCCAGCTCGTAGCCGAAGCCGGCCTGGTGGCAGAGGTCAGCGTCACCGCTGGCGTCCACATAGACCCGGCCGCGGAGGCGCTGCAGGCCCGCCTTGGTGGCCACGATGAGCTCCTCCACGTGACCGTCGCGGACGGTGGCGCCCTGCAGGAAGGTGTGCAGGAGCACGCGCACGCCGGCCTCCGTGGCCAGCCGCTCCCAGACGATCTTGAGGTGCTCGGCGTTATAGGTGATGCCGGTGCCGGCGCCGTAGGTGTTGGGCCGCTCGATCACCGGCCCGAGATCGCGCAAGCCGGCCACCACCTCGTCGGAGATGCCTCCAGCGATCTTGTGGGCGCGGCCCCCGGGCGTGTAGAAGCCGTAGAACGTGTCCAGCACGGCGGTGCTCGTGCCGCCCATGAAGCCCTGCTTCTCGATGAGCAGGACCGACGCGCCGTTGCGTGCTGCGGCGATGGCGGCGCAGGCGCCGGCTGTGCCCGAACCCACCACGACCACGTCGGCCGTGGCCGCCAGGGGCGCCCGCACGAGGATCCGGTCGTCGCCCATGGCTCAGCCCCAGTCCGAATCCGGCACGGGGATGGCGCCCTCCGCGTCGTAGGCGCGCTTGATGCGTCGGAAGTACTCCTCGTAGACGCGCTCCAGCTGGGCCTCGCCCACGTCGCTGCCCACGAAGTGTGGGCTGGTGAGGACCGTCGGCACCACGCCGCGCGCCACGAGCAGCTCTGCGGTGCGCGTCTTGAGCGCGTTGACCACGGCGATGGCGCCGATGGAGCTGACCGGCCCGACCCGGAAGGGGATGCCCTCGATGTCCGTGGCCGCGTCACCGGGCGGGCTGCAGTTGTCGATGGTGATGTC